>CANRLU010000023.1 GCA_947631535.1 uncultured Clostridia bacterium
TGGCAGCTTACCGCTTATGAGACCGACAACTATCTGAGCGTAAGATTCGCTCTGCCCGAAAACTGGAATTTCGACGGCTTTTCGGTCGCTGACGACGGAAACGGCAAGGTGCTTGGAATCGGGAATCCGTTCCCTGCCGACGACTACAACCCCGACTTCTTCCGCGAGTTTCCGGAAGGCACCGAGCTTCCGAAGGATTATACGCCTTTTGATGGCGAAGCGGGAAACGTGAGTGTCTTGGAGGAGGGCGAGCACGGGTGGTCGCCCGAGGAGCCGTATCTGTTCAGAAGCAGAAGCATTGTCAGCTTCAGGTCGGGAGACTACGAGAATCTGACATATATTGTCAGGGACGGCGAGTGGTGTATGTATCTGAACTTCACCAAAACCGACCCCGATGACCCTCTCTTTGAGGAGCGGTGCGAAAATATCCTCAGAACGGTTACTATTGCGCAGATCGTGACCCTCAATCAGACGGTTTCGGTGTCGTCCGCGGACTATGCCTCGGGCGAGGGCAGGGAGTTTGACCTTAACTTCCGGCTTCTTGACGGAATGAGCGTCTCAAAAAGCGGTCAGGAAGACCCGTATCCGAATCCCATACCGAACGGGACCTGTTATATTTATAATGCCGACGGGGCGATAGTCGGGGCGGTGTCGTTCGATAAATATGAGCCCGAAAGCGGGCGGAATGAAAGGAATATCTTTGCGCCAATAGCCTCGCTGTTCGACGTAGACGGCAGTTACAAGCGCCTGATTTCAAACGAGACCTACGAGATCGCGACCGTCGCGGTTAATCGGGACGGCAAGGAGAATTTCGGGATACTTTCTTATAACACCGAGCTGAACGTCTATGTTGCGTTCGAGTTCGACAGCGAGATGATAGGTAAGGAAGACGTTGAGGCTATCGCGAGCCTTGTCAGGATAGAGGAGAGACGGTAGAGCGGTAAAGGACGGGCGCACGGGGCAGCCGCTGAGAGGCGAAGCCCTGTGCGCCTTGCGCACTGCCCGCGCCTTGCGCACTGCCCGCGCCTTGCGCGGGCACGCCGTCTTCGACGGCGAGGGCTTCGCCCCGCAGTCGGTAAAGCTTACGCAGAGAGTGCAAAACACGCAGTTGATTTGGGTGCGCCCGAAATCTGCGCTGAAGGCGGGAAGCCGAGCTCTGTAAAGGGCAGTGCGGCAAATCGCCTTTTTCCGGCTGTTTTCTTCGCTTGACCGGCTCGGCGGTCAGAACCGCAATGCGGATAGTTGTCAGAAAATAGTTATTAGCAGTTAGATTCAGGGTGCCGCCCTGCGGCGATTCTGAATGTGTGAAAAGCAACTACTAACAACTAACAACTATAAACTAACAACTATAAACTATCAACTATCAACTTTTGTGAATAATACGCATTTTAAACATTATTGCCCCAATTATGCGTATTATGTTTATTATTCACGAAGATTATAATAGCAAAATTTACTTTAATAATTTAAATCAAAAAAGACTATACTGCACCGACGGCTTCGCTCGCCCGAAATAAAGACTGCACTTTTGTGAATAATCGACATTTTCGGCATTTTCGGCCGATTATGCGGATAGTTATCAGAAAATAGTTATTAGCAGTTAGTTTCAGGGTGCCGTTCGACGGCGATTCTGAATGTGTGAAAAGCAAATACTAACTACTAATAACTAATAACTAATAACTATAAACTATAAACTATAAACTTTTGTGAATAATACGCATTTTAAACATTATTGCCCCAATTATGCGTATTATGCTTATTATGCGTACAGCTTCAGATGACGGTTATTCGAGTCGCAGCCCGACGCCGATCAGCTGAACAGCTTCTTTAATTCCTGCGCCTCTTTGATTTCCTCCGGAGCAATAACGCCGTCGCTCTCGATAATTATATCGCAGATCAGCCCGAGGAGCTCCTCATATGCCTTGGCGATCTTTTCGTTTTTCCTGCGCATCAGAAGCACGCCGTCCCTGAACTGTTCGTTCAATGAGATGCCGACATTCTCCTTGCAGTTCTTATATACGTCTTTAAGCTCCGCGAGAGAATAGCTGAACCCGAAGTTTTTGTTTAAATATTCGACTTCCTTTTCGCTGATAACCCCGTCAACGGCAATAAGACGGAGTATCACGCCGATAAGGTCGTTTGTGTAAAAGCCGTCCATTTCGCCGTCTTCTTCAGCGTTCCAGCCGCCGATGTCCTCAATAGCGTCGCAACCGGTCATAAAGCTCTCGTATTTGGATACAAATTCCTCGGTCAACCGCTCAATTCTTTCCATATCAATTTCCCCTTCCCAGTGCACTTGAGATACTTCCCTTGAATTTGTCAGGCTGATACTTCTGCATCTTATTCTCCCTGAAAGCCAGCAGGACCATCTCGATGTCGTTGTTGCTGACAGGCCCGTGATGGTCGCACATCACCAGATTGTAGAACTTGTCCGAAAGATAATAGCCGTCCAGCTCATAATACGTTCCCTTTTCGACGCCCTTCAGCTGGTCTGACGCATCTTCATACAGGTCACCCAGACCCAGAGCGTGGCCGAACTCGTGCTTTGCAACGTCTTTCAGCTCTTCATAATCGTCAAACGTGCTGCTGTCGCTCTTAATAAATATAAATTTTCTTGAGTGAACCGACCATTTGCGGCCAATGGCAGCAAAGGATCTCGAGTCAAAGATCATCGGGTTTATTCTCTTTTTTGCCTCTTTCGTCCCGACGGCATTGACTATCTTGCCCATCAGGTCCTTCATATCGTCATAAAGAGGCAAAATATAGACGTTGTCGAAAAGTCTGTTCTCGGTCGTGACGTTTACGGCGACTTTTATCTCCTGATTGTTAAAGACCCGATACTCGCCTTCCCATTCCTTCATTCCCGACAACACCGCGTTTTCAAATTTTCCTATGTCTGAAAACACGCTTTTATCCCCATACATAAAGACGACATTTACATTCAGCGTAAGGCAGTTTACTCCGTTTTCATAGCTGAGAACGGCGTCAACGGGAGTGAAAAGACCCTTTCTGCTTATAGATACAGGTGTGCCGTCAAAGTCAACCAAAGGACCCTGTCTGACCTGAGCCGATACGTGCTTGTCCAGATTGGCGGTATATCTTGCATTTGAATATGCGTTGAGCAAAGACCTCGCCTGCAGACTGCCGCATCTTGCAGCCCTGCACAAAACTTTCATAGCCTGCTCTTCAGGGTCGCCCTCGATCGGCTTTATAAAACCGCACAGCAGCAGTTCTCCCACAAGATATATAGCTTCAACGTCGTTTTTGCTGTAGGCATAAAGAATGTTCTTTATACCCTCTGACCTTAATTCGGGGTCGGAACAGCGAAGCAGAGCTTTTCCCGCTTCACGGTACGCTCCGGGAGATAATGAATCGTTCATAATGTAGCCCCTTATTATTTAAAATCCGGGCTGTTTTCTTTTTCAAAGAGTTCGCTGATCTCGCGGCCGGAAACGTGATTGTCGGCCAGCAGGCGCTCGACGAGCATATCTATCTTATGCCGGTTTTTCTCTATGAGACTAACAGCCTTCTGCATTTCCTCCGATAAGATCTTATTTACCGCAGCGCGTATCTCGTATGACATATTGCCGTCCTTTGCGGAATACTGATCCACCACCGCAAGACCGAAGTCCTCGTCCATACCGTAGGTGCAGATTATCTGCCTCGCCATATGCGTTGCCGAAAGAAGGTCGCCGCTCGCGCCGGTCGATATGCCGTTCTTCTGCCCGTAATACACTATTTCGGCGGCTCTCCCTCCGAGCGAAGTCTGTATCCTGGAGAGAAGCTCGTCCTTTGTATAGATCATTTTTCCTTCGGTGTCGTCGTGCTGCATATATCCGCCGTGATTGCCTCTTGCGACTATCGTGACATAAGACGGCGTCTCTCCGCTGTTCCAGCAAAGAAATGCGTGACCCGCTTCGTGCCTGGCGACACGTTCCAGCTGAGAGGCGTCCCATTTTTTCGCCTCTCCGCCGTTGAAGGTCTCAAACGCCTCCTCGAAGATCTCATCGGTCACCCTGAAGTTTCCGTCTCTTATTGCAGTGCGAAGCGAAAGCTCGATGATCGACTCCAGCTCGGCAAGGCTCAGGCCCGTAGACCTTATAGCAATGTTATTGATCTTGTCTTCGCTAAGCTCGAAGTTGGTATTCTCGGCCGATTTCAGGCGGATATAGCGGATACGTTCTTCCTTGGTGGGAAGGTCTATGTATACTCTTCTGTCAAATCTGCGCATAAGTGCAGGGTCAAGACTCTTATTCGCGCCGGGCTCAACGTCATAATTGGTCGCCGCGAGGACAAATACCGGCTTTGTCGTATCTTTTTTAAAGCCGTCCATTTCGGTGAGAAACGCGGTGAGGGTAGCCTCGGTATCCACCGAATTGTCGCCGCCTCTTCTTTCCTTGGCTATTGCATCTATCTCGTCGATGAAAAGTATCGACGGCGCATATTTTCTCGCCACGCGGAAGATCTCTTTTACCCGATCTCTTCCCTCGCCCTGGAATTTATTTATGAATTGGTTCCCCTCCGCGGTAATGAATGTCACGTCGGATTCGCTCGCCATAGCTTTTGCAAGCATTGTTTTGCCGGTCCCGGGAGGGCCGTAAAGAAGCACGCCTTTCGGAACGCTCACACCTGTCCCGAGGTATTTTTTGGGATTCTTCAGATACTCGACAAAGTATTTTAATTCCTTCTTGGCGTCCTCGGCGCCGATGACCTGGTCAAAGCCGACATCCGGCTTGGAAACGTTGCTGAGCACATTTTTGGAGTCTTCAGCATCTATCGCAGTCTTCATTTTAAAGTCGAACAGTTTGATCTCCGCGGTTTTTCCGCCGTTTTTAACGGACTGTGCGGTCTCAAAAGTGATCAGCTTGTTTTCCTTTGCGAGTATTTCCATACTTTTTTGCTGATGCAGATGCTCGTTTATCGCTCTTATCTCGGAAGAAAATCCCTCTTTGTTCTTGGAAAGCAGCACTACTCCCCTTACGCCCTGGCGCATAAACGAAAGCCTTTCCTCTGACTTAAGCTTCTTTTCGGGGGTCTGAAGCAAATATACCGGTATTTCGGAGCGGTATTCCCGAGCGAAGCGCAGGAAGTCTCTCGCCTTGGAATCCACGTCTTCGATATTAAGATACCTGCTGTTTCCCGACTTTCCGAACGTCAGATCTACAAGGATAAAGCTGATGTCGCGGTCCTGCAAGACTTTTTTTGCGGAGTCGATGCTCTGCGCATTGATAAATTCGGTTTCGGGACAGAGCTTTTCGCATTGTTCACAGACTTTCTGAGACGAAAAGATCAAGACCTCATAGCTTTCCTGCCTGTTAAACAAATCGCATATTTTTTTATCGGCTTCGGGCAGATCAACGCTTATGGAAATTGACTGAAGCCCTTCGATGCCGGCATTTTCTCCCTTCGGATCGAGCAGCCTGAAGAGCTCAAACAATTCGCTGTCAAAAAATGTCTCCGCTCTGCTTCTTATCATTCTTGCGTCGGCGGTGCCGCCCTCGGCAAAGAGAAGCGAAGTATATACCTTCTCGTCGATCTTTACCTTTATTCCCACTTCTCTTTCAAAGTTGGCGGCGTGCCTCAATACTTCCTTTTTGGCGATTTCGCGCAAATTGTGGGCGGCAATATAATTGAACATTACCACGTTGCCCGCAGCGAATCTTGAGCAAATCGCAGCGGGAAAATATGCCGCGCCCGTTTCGGGGTTGATGTCGTTCTGAAGAGCTTTAAGTATCACCTTTCGCGTTACTCCGGAGAAATCTATCGTATCCGAAGTCTCGTAAAGCTGCCTGCCCGCATTGGTCGTGAAAAAGATCACGGCGTCTTTGAACGATACCTCTTTGTCCGTGAAATTATCACGGATGCGTCCGGCGTCAAGTATCTGCAAAAACAGATGAATAACGTTTATATGCGCCTTTTCGATTTCGTCAAAAAGTATCACGCACATAGGATTTTTGGCGACGAAAGATGTAACGTTGCCCTCTTTGCCGTTTTTGTAAACATTATCCGAGCCGCAGAACTCGATATTCGCCTCTTTGTCGGAGTATTCGCTCATATCAAAGCGCTGATACGGGAGCTCCAGGACCTCTGCCGCTTTTTCTGCCAAAAAAGTTTTTCCGACGCCGGGAGGGCCCGCAAAAAGGAAAGTTGCCTTCGGACGGAATCTGTTCTTATCCGTCAGCGAAAGAAGCTCCGCCTGGAAATATCCCGAAGTAAATACGCTTACGGCGTTATCCTGACCGTAAACCGCTTCGATGAGCTTATCGTGAATATTCTTAACGTTTTCGGTGAGCTTTGCCACCGATGTTTTCGGGTCTTCTTCGGCGCTCTGCGCGTCATCATCCTCCTCCGCTTCGGACCCGTCCTCTTTCGGAGCATCGGTTTGCGCTCCGACCATTTCTTTGATCTGCTCGGTAAGCTTGCCGACGATATCGATCACAGCGCCCTGCTCTTGCGCTTCGCTCACAGACGCGTCTTCGTGAGCGGCGCGCATTGCTTTTAACAAATACTCCCTGATATTATTATTCGGCTTTTCCAAAACGCAGGATAAAACCAGCCTTGGACTTACCTGAGCCGAACCGGTTTTTATTGCCTGATCCTGGGCCTTTATCATACACTGCTGCATAAATAAAGCGTCCATATAAGACGAAACGCTCTTTCCGACACATTCGGTAAGATATTCTTTTATTCTTTTAAATCCGCTGTCGTCGGGAAACGCATTGTTCAATGCATCAAGAAGCTCTGACCTGTCGCTGTCATTTGTATCAAACGGAACGTTTCCGGAAACAAAATCGATGACCGAAAGCAAATATCTCTCCGCCGTTAATGCGGAATCTTTGCCCCCGTATGACTTTGCATATGCAATCAGTTTTTCGAGAATGTCGCTGTTTTTAATATCGTCCACTTTTGCCGTCTCCTTTTTCCGTAATAATATATGAAAAACGGGTCTAAGCCCTTGCCGTTCCGCTCAATATGCCGCTGTCAGGCCGAAATTCCGCCGATGCCGTTTTCATACGCACTGTTTAGCAGTTTAAATATGGCATATTTTCACACATTTTAGATTATACTTTCCCGCGGCAGATTTGTCAAGAGCGGCAGGCCCCATTGACCGACAAAATTCGGAGCATTGCGCCGTATTCCGAGGACGGACGGTCAAAGCAAAAATATCCTTAGATATCGGGTCAACATTTTTGCCTCTAAGAGATACCGGCGCAAAATTAAGACCGAAGCAGTCTGCACAATGCTTTCCGCTTCGGTCTGTTCAGCGTTTGAAACGAGCTGACGGCAATCGCCGCCGCTTAAGGGTCACTTATTGTCTATAAAATCTTTGATGCTGATGAGCCCCTTGCTGAGAGCAAAGAACTTGTCGTTATACTCATCGACCGTCACGCTGGAGCAGTTGATCATATATTCAAACAGTCCCTCGCCGATCTTGCTCTCTCTGAAGGAAGCCGTCATACGGAAAACTATCTTTCCCGTGGTTATATCGTAGTCGAAGCTGCCGTCGGCCAGCCTGTCGGATGCAACGCAGGTTGCGATAGCAAGATCCATTCTCTTATCCTCGGGAGTTATGAACGGCAGTTTTGAAAACATTCTGAGAAGCTGACGCTGAGCATCGACTCCGAGCACGAAGTCCATCGGAAGGTCATTTCCGATTATGCCGAAAGTTATAGTCAGATCCTCGTCATGTTTTGTATACTTCCAGTTTCTTTTGTCAAGCGTAGCGCACAGGTCGTCATACACGGCTTTTGCACGTGCAACATTATCTATATCGGCCATTATTATTCCTCCTATCAGTCATTTTTAATGAAACTCTCAACGGTGATCATGCCCTTGCCGAGCATAAAGAACTTATCGTTATAGTCATCGATAGTGCGGCAGGAGCACATAAGCATATAGGTAAACATTTCGTTGCCTATTTCGCTCTCAATAAAGCTGCTGGTCATTCTGAAGTACATATGCCCGTTGGTGACGTTATAATCGAAGCTTCCGTCTACCAGCCTGTTATTAACGATACTGGTGGCAATAGCAACGTCGAGACGCTTATCCTCGGGGATCTCAAAAGGCAGGAAAGAGAGCAGAATGATCAACTGCCGTTTAACGTCTACGTTGATCGTGAGCTTCATCGGCAGATCCTCGCCCTGCGCGCCGCACTGTATAACGAGCTTTTCCTCGTCCTTCTCATAATGCCAATCATGAGAGTCCAATGTTGCACAAAGCGTTTTAAAAACTTCTTTGGCATGCTGTAATTTCTCGTCCGTCATTATTAAGTCCCCTTAAATTTATTTTTATCGCATTGCGATAAATTCGGTCTTGCTGCAGCAAAAATCAGTCAGGCGCGGCAATATAGCAGCCGCATCGCCTTTTGATTTTAAGCTGAATCATTTTATTATCATAACATATTCAGACGGCATTGTCAATATCTGCACAGACTGTTTTCGACTTTTTATACTTTGTCTCCGCTCGGATATATCCTCTCATATGACGCACTATAGGCCCGCTGAAATATCCTCGGCCTTCGCCGAGCCGTAAAATGCACCCCTTTGACACAGCGTCTGCAAGGGGTGCATTGAGTTTTGCTTTATTTTATCCTGAGACCGTCCTTAAAGGCCTCTCCAACGCGCTCGGTGACTTTATAGTAGCCGTGGGTATAGGGGTCGAACGCAATGGCATTGACGAGCGAGATATCGAGCTTTCCGCCCGGCATAACGCTCTCGTCGGCGGTGACGTTCACCACTCTGCCTATAACTCCGCAGCCGTATTCGTTTTGCTGATACTCGATAAACTCGCACTCAAGGCATATGGGGAACTCGTTTATTACCGGAGCGTCCACCGCTTCGGCTTTACTTGCCGTGAGGCCGCTCTTTTCAAATTTTCTCGGCTCGCTGTTGCCCGAGGCGATGCCGAAATAATCCGCCTCGACGACGTGGGCGGCGTCGGCTATGCCGACGGTAAAGGCTCCCCTCGCTTTTATGTTTTTGACGGTTTTGTGCGACTCCGAAAGATTCAGCGCTACGGTGTTGCGCTCCTGCATAGTTCCCCACGCGGCGTTCATCACGTCCACGGTGCCGTCGTCGTTATATGTCGCGACCATAAGCACGGGCATCGGGAAGATCCCTTCGGTAATGTTAAGCTTCTTTCTCATTTTGTTTACCTCGCTTTCAGGCTTTCGACGCTCTTAACGTCTTTATTATATTATAACATAAGGCCGAAAAAATGCAAGAGATTTTGCTCTCGGCAAATGCCTGCATAAAAAGCTGCCGAAAGTAATATCTTCGGATTGAAAGCCCTCTCCCACCTTGCATTTTCCTGCGCGATGTAGTATAATTACGGCAGCAATTATACCGGAGGTGATAATATGAAGGTCAGGTTTTCAAAGAAAAAATTACTGGTAAGTTCGGCAATAATTTTGGCTGCGGCCGTTTTAATGGCCGCTGTATTCGCGATAAGGGGGCTTGAAGATATGCCTGATGACACTCAGCCGGCTTCCGTCAGCCAGTTTATGGACTGCTTTGAGCCTATGCCGATAGTCGGCGAGCTCAGAACAGACTGCTGGGGCTCGGGCGTCGGCCCAAGAGACCAGTCAAACGGCCTTGAGGACAGCAGCAACACATATTTCTGCTACTGGGACGGCAAGATACTCAAAGACAAAAAGTCGGGTACATATTATATGTTCGCGAGCAGATGGAACGAGTCGGCGGGGCACAACGGCTGGTTTGGCTCTAACGCCGTTTACGCCACGAGCGACAGCCTCTACGGCCCGTATACCGACAAAGGACTCCTATGGCCGGACGACCAGGGAGGCAAGGGGCACAACGTCTGGCCCTTGGAGCTGAAAAAGCACGACCCGAACGGCAAATACGCGATAGTTGTGAGCGAAACACGCGGCGGCGACGTCTTCGTATCCGACAGCCTCGACGGCCCTTGGAAAAACATCGGCTCGCTTCAGGTCAACGAGGGCTACTGGCAGTCCAACACCTGCCTCATCGTCCGCCCCGACGGCAGATACGAGATCATCAACCGCAACGGCGATATTGCGATCTCCGACGACCTGCTCGGAGTTTATGAGGTTCAGACCCGCAACATATGGGGACAGGTAAGGGGTATGCCGACAGAGTGCATCGAAGACGCGGTGATGTGGTACAGCGACGGGCTCTATCACGTAACGGTAAACAAATGGGATTCGCGCAACGCCTACTATCTCACCTCCGAAAACGGCATAGACGGTTGGAAGCTCAACCCCGGCTCGGCATATCAGCCCGATGAGGATTTTCTCAGATATGAAGACGGCACCGTAAACCACTGGAATAAGATCGAGCGCCCGAACGTCTACATAGAGGACGGCGTGGTAAAGGCGATGACTTTTTCGGTCATCGACGTTCCGAAAGATCAGGAGGCGGGCTATGACAGCCACGGCAGCAAGGTGATCGTAGTGCCGTTTGACGGCGAGGAACTTCACCGCTTCGCGCGGGAGCAGTGGGAAATCCCCGCAAAGGTCTCGGAAGGCAAAACTCCCCGCGAAGACACTATGGCGGCGCTCGGAGGAAGCAGCAGCGCGGTAAATTACGGCGCAAGAAGATATATCGAACTGCAAAGATATCAGGGCTCCGACGGCGGACTCTTCGGCGAAGAGCTTGCGCAGGGCTCGGGAAGCAGCATCGGGTTCCTGATGTATAAGCTCTCGGACTTTGATCCTGAAAAGGTCGAAAGCGCGACGCTCTCGCTCATTCTCAACGACAACTTCGGCGGCGGCAGCAAAACAAACCGCGTTATAGCCGTGCTTGCCGACACCGATTGGTATGAGGGCGGCGGCTCGGGCGACGGCGGAGAATTTTTAGACCCGAAAGACGTGACCTGGGAGCATATGCCGAAGCTGATTTACGACCCGAACGACCCCGACGGCACCACCGCCGTCTCGGAGGAGTTTGCGACTGAGCTTAGTACCGACCTCGGCTATGAAATAACGATCGATGTCACAAAGCTGATAAAGTCGCTCGACCCGGGGACAAAAACCGTCGCATTTGCGATATGCGAGGCCGAGGGCGGGCAGAGAATTGCGGTATGTTCAAAGGAAAGCGGAGTAAATGCACCGCTGCTCAATATCGTAACAGGCTCATAAACTATAAGGACCACCGAAAGGACCTGAACAAATGGACATGATAATTTTGATAAGAACGTTTGCCGTGCTCGGCTCGTTGGCTGTGTCGTTAATTCTCTTCGTCAGGCAAAAGCGGGAGCCGAGCGCAAAGCGCCGTACAGCAGCGATAGCTGCCGCGGTGGTGTTTCTCGGGCTTCTGGGCTTCAGCCGGTTAAGCGTGGGATACGCCTATTACGGTCCGAGCGTTTACCGAAAGCTCACCGGCGGCGATATGATAGTTTATTCCATCGACGGTGAAACGTCGAGGTTTATAGTCACCTCTGCCGGCCGCGCGGGGACCGTCCCCCTTGAAGACGCAGGCGGTGATATCATTAAATTAAAGCGGATGGATTCCGACGTTGAGAGTGCCGCGGAATTTCCGGAAAACGGCTGCACCGCCTTTGCCGACCTTTATTGCAGTGCCGACGGGACGGACAGTTTTGTGAGAATTTACGGTCATTTCGAGCCCTCGGCACAGATAAACGACAGTCTGGGCACGAAGTTCTCCGAAAAAAGGAAGGATACGCGCAGCGACCTGAACGGCAGGCAATACATCTCCGGCGACTACGCAGCCTATGTCCCCGGGCTCGACAAGGAGAGCTACACTCTCACCGTGGGAGGGACTTCGGCGGAGTTTGAGTGAGGCGCGGGCTCAGAGAACTTTTTATGCGCAAAACTAAAAGGTGTTCGGCAGGCCTTAAAAGTTTTCGGTCCACCCTTTTTCAAAAGGGTGGCGACGAGTCCAGAGGCGAGAAGCCTCTGGTCGCGCTCCGCAGAGCGCGAAATACCCATACCAAAGAAAATCAGGAGGGTAGCCCGAATCCGTCCGGTGGACGGTTCGGGCGCAGGGGACCCTATTAAGGGGTCCCCTGTTTACCAAGCAAGGCGAGGCAAACGAAAAGCTCTCCTCCACATTATCCCCTCCCGGCACAAAAGCCCGAAGCGACTTGCTTCGGGCTTTTGTCAATTTATTATCTTTACGGCAGGCCTTTCGGGCAAAGGCTCGTCTGAGCCGAGATAAAAGCTTGGGTGCGGCGGCTGATTATAACAGTTGTTCTGACCGGCAACCTGAGCGCGGTACTGTATGTCGTGCATAAGGGTGGTAAGACGGATATCGGTCGTAAAATCGGTCTCGAAGATTCTGAGCGAACGGTTGTCGTTCGAGCGCACTATGAGCTCCTCGCGCCAGTCGCCGAAGATGTCTGCCGAAAGGCAGGGCGTAGCCTTGGTGGAGTTGCAGCTAAGGCACCTCGAGGTCGTCTTAAGCGTTTCGAGCCCGCCGTCGGAGTTCGGCTTTGAAACCGTCATCGGCGACTCGTTTCCCCCGTCGAGTATCTCACGCTCAAGGTCGCCGTCCCAGTATATCAGGAAGTTTACGCCGGGACGCTTGAGCCCTACCGCTTTTCCCTTGCCGTTATATACGTCTCCGCTCGCCGAGCTCCAGAACTCCGCGCCTCTGTTTTCGGCCCACACGTTGCCGGCGCAGGCCCTGCCGGTGTCCTTTTCGCCCTCAACGCGGAAAATAACGCTTCCGTCGCGGGCATCTGCGAGCGAAGCCCCGTAGGGCTCTTCCTCGTGGCAGATCCAGAGCTCAAGGCCGTCGCGAAGCGGCAGAAAGTCCCCAAGGTGCATAGCGTCGCCGTGGCCGGTGTCAAGATTCCACAGAACCGTCCCGTCGTCGTCAAGGCAGAGAGAGCCGAAGCAGATCTCCTGCTTTCCGTCGCCGTCAACGTCGGCAGGCATACAGTTGTGGTTGCCGTCGCCGTAGCCGTCGTTTTTCGGGTCGGTGCCGGAATCGAACCGCCAGTATTCAACGAGCTTTTTGTCTTCAACGGTATAGGCGCAGGCGGTGAGGCGGGTGTAATATCCCCTCACGGTGACGGCATAGGGCTTTACGCCGTCAAGATAGGCTACAGCCCCGAGATATCGCTCGCAGCGGTTGCCGTAGTTGTCGCCCCAGAGCGAGGGACTGCCGCGCTCGGGCCAGTAATCCACCGTGTCGAGCGCCTCACCGGTCAGGCCGTCGAAGAGGGTGTAATATTCCGGACCGGTGATTATATGCCCGTCGGAATTGCGGTAGTCGGCTTCGGGGTCTCCTATAACGTTTCCGAGACCGTCAACCGTTCCGTCGCCGGTCTTGCAGGTCATCTCTGCCCTGCCGTCGAGGTCGAAATCCGCCACGAGAAATTGCAGATAGTGCGCTCCCGAACGGATATTTCTGCCGAGATCTATCCTCCAGAGCCTTTCGCCGTTTAAGCGCAGACAGTCGATATAGGTGTTGTCGGTCACGCCCGACTGCGAATTGTCGCGTGCATTGTCGGGCTGCCATTTCAAAAAGATCTCATAGGCGCCATCGCCGTCCGAGTCGCCCACCGAGCAGTCATTGGGAGAGTAGTTTTCGCCCGGAGGGTCGAGCGGGATCTCAAAGCTCTTCCCCGAGATCATAATATCGCAGCCGTCACTTTCGGCAACGCTGCCGTTTTCGAGCATATCCACCCGATAGACGGAGTTTTCCGTCCCGCCATCATCGAAATAGCAGGTCGCGCCGTAAGGCCCCGAGGAATACACGAGTTCCCCGTCTCTGTAAAGCAGAAATTCCGCGTCATCGGGATCGTCGGCCAGAAACCGCCACGACACCGTTACGCCGCCGTCGGCGGCAAAAGCGCATATGCCGCGGTCGAGCTTTTCAACATAGGCTTCGCCGGTGCCGTATTTTTCCGAAGCGGCGCCCTCGGAGCATCCGCCGAGCGCCAGCGCCGCGATCAGAATCAGGCAAAATAGCCTTTTCATTCCGCTTTTCACAGCCTGAAGCCGTCAGCGGTAGAGCGGGCCGTAGCTGCGGCAGGCGGCATAGTCGGCCGCCTGAGCGTCGGTCGTCCCGAAGGCAGACCACGCGTGAGGACGGTAAACCTTTTCCGTCGGTACATTATGCATCGTCACGGGGATTCTGAGCATCGACGCGAGCGTTATCAGCTCTGCCCCGACGTGTCCGTAAACCGTTACGCCGTGGTTTGCGCCCCAATTCGCCATCACGCTGTAAACGTCCTTGAAGGCCCCCTCGCCGGTGAGGCGCGGACAGAACCAGGTAGTCGGCCAGGTGCGGTCGGTCCTGAGGTCGATAGTCGTGTGTATCCCGTCGGGAAGATCGGCAGTCCAGCCCTCTGCGAGCTGTATCACCGGACCCACTCCCTGAACGATATTGAACCTAAGCATAGTAACCGGCATTTCGGCGCGGCAGCGGAAGTGGCTTGAAAATCCTCCGCCCCTGAAATATTCGTAATTCGCGCGGCACCAGTCGGTTGCCTCGAGGCAGGCCTTTATGTCAGCCTCGGTCATCTCGCCGAAGGGCTTCATACAGCCTTTGCCCTCGGCGTTTTTGCTCGCTCCCGAGCCGTCAAGAGCCGTGGCGCCGGAGTTTATCAGGTGGATAAATCCGTTTGCGGCGACACCCTCGGGCTTATGACCGGTGACCCGCTCGCAGGCCTCGGGGCTCCAGTAGGTCCTGACGTCGTGGAAGCATGGCGCGCTGCCCGAAACAAGGGTGCCGAGGAGCATCGAAATGCCGTTGCAGGTGTCGTTTTCGGTGGCAAACGGAGTCGGCATCTTGGGGCCGTTCCAGTCGAACGTAGAGGCGAGAATCGCCTCGGTGAAATCGGCGTTGGGAAGCCAGTCGGTCCACTGCCTCTGCCCCTGGAAGCCTCCCGCGACGGCGTTGCGCCCGAGAGCCTCCTCGTGCCAGCCCATTTCGTCGAGCTTCGGGTTACCGAAGAGGATATCGCGCATTATTATCGTCATTTTAACGATGAATTCCCAATCCTTATCGGCGGGAACTATCTTCGAGCGGGTTATGACATCGGGCATATTTTTGCCGGCGTTGCAGTCAAAGCCCTCGCGGCAGTTTTCCTTTGCCCACTTAAGAGCTTTTTCGTATTCATCGCGGTCATAGATACCGATTGCAATGCGGCGGAGTATTTCCACCTCGTCCACCCATTCGGCGCGTATCCCGAAATATTTCTGCATAACGTCGGCGTCGCAGTAGCTTCCGGCAATTCCCATAGCCACCGCCCCGATATTCACGTAGGCCTTGTTGCGCATCCACCCGACGGCAACCGCTCCCTTTGCGAACAGAAGTATCTTTTCGGCGACGTCTTCGGGTACGGATGTGTCGCCCGCGTCCTGAACGTCGTGGCCGTAGATAGCAAATGCGGGAAGACCGCGCTGCGCGTGAGCCGCCATTACCGCGGCAAGATAGACCGCCCCGGGGCGCTCGGTGCCGTTAAAGCCCCAGACCGCCTTTACGGTGTTCGGGTCCATATCGAACGTCTCGGTGCCGTAGCACCAGCAGGGCGTGACCGAAAGCGTGCCGACGACGTTTTGGGTCGAAAACTGCTCGGCGACCTTTGCCGCCTCGGCTCCTCCGCCTATGGTGGTGCAGCCGATGACGCACTGCACGGGAGTGCCGTCGGGGTATCTGAGCTTATCGGAGATGAGCTCCGCCGCAGCCTTCGCCATAGACATAGTCTGATTCTCAAGGCTTTCGCGCACACCGCCCCAGCGTCCGTCGATGACGGGGCGTATACCTATTTTCGGATAGATCATAGTAATTCCTCCTTGGTTTATTTGATGCCCGCTTTACGGGCGGCTGTTCGTTTCAATAAACCTGCGGTAACGCTCACAGCTCTTCGCAAGGGCGCTTTCGGGGTCAAGCTCATAGCGGACTACGGCCTGCGTCCGTCCGATAAGCCCGCGCCCCTCCGAAATATCATTAAGACACCCCAGCACACGGAGTTGGATTATAATATTCCCGAGAGCGGTCGCCTCGGCAGGCCCTGCGATAACGGGTATTCCGCAGGCATCGGCGGTCATACGGCATAAAAGCGATGCGTTCGAGCCGCCGCCCAAAATGTGCAGCACCGAAAAGTCCTTTTTTGTGACGTCGCGGAGCTGACCGAGGGCAAAGCGGTATTTCAGCGCGAGACTCTCGTATATGCAGCGGCTTATTTCGCCGACCGTCTGCGGGACGTATTGGCCGGTTTTGGCGCAGTACCGTTTTATCCTCTCCGGCATATCCCCGGGGGATGAAAATTCCTCCGCGTCGGGGTCGATAAAGCAGCGAAGTGAGGGCGCTCTTTCCGCCTCTTTGGCGATGTCTTCAAACCCGAGCTCTGACCCCTGCTCTCGCCAGCAGCGCCTGCACTCCTGAATGAGCCACAGGCCGATTATATTCTTGAGGTAATTAGTTCTTCCGTCGGCGCCGGTTTCGTTCGACAGCCCGAGCTCCATACTTTTTTCCGTCAGCACCGGCGAATCGAGCTCGGTGCCGAAAAGGCTCCAGGTTCCGCAGGACAGAAACGCCGCGTTCTCGCTTTGCGACGGCACCGCCGCGACGGCGCACTGCGTGTCGTGCCCCGCGACAGCTATTACCTTTGCCTCCGAGCCGTCTCTGAGTTTAATGCTTCCCACGGCAGTCCCGCTCGGGACGGTGGGCAAAAGAAGCTTTACGGGCAGCCCGAGCTTTTCAAGCAGAGCTCGGTTCCAGCTCTTTGAGACGGGGTCGAGCATCTGGCTCGTCGAGGCTATAGTCTGCTCGCATACGGCGCTGCCGCAGAGGGCATAGGCAAAGAGATCCGGCATAAAGAGCAGGCGGTCGGCCCTTTTGAGGAGTTCCGGCTGTCCGTTTTTGAGCGCCATAAGCTGAAACAGCGTGTTTATCGGCATTATCTGGCTGCCGGTTCCGGCGTAAAGCTCTGCCCGAGGGACGCTCTCGAACACCTTCTCGCACATTCCGGCGGTGCGCCCGTCACGGTAGTTGACGGGGTCTTCCAACAGCCTGCCGTTTTTGTCGAGAAGACCGAAATCCACGCCCCAGGTGTCGAACCCTACGCTGTCGAAGCTCCCTGCCTCCGCGATGCCCTTTTTTACCTCGGAAAGAAGCTCGCCGAAGTTCCAGCGAAGATGCCCTCCGGAATAAACGGGCTCGTTTTTGAACCGGCATACTTCCTCGGCGGTAAGCGTGCCGTCTTTATATGTACCCAATATCGCGCGCCCGCCCGAAGCACCGAGGTCGAAGGCGAGGACTCGCGCCGTGCGTTTGTTTTCCATAGCTTTGCTCATTTGTCGGTCGGCTCCCCGCCGTTATTGTGAGGATATTTTTTATATCCCGGGTGCCTGCCGGTGATTTTGTAATTCGGCCGCAGAGCTATCAGCTTGTCGATATTCTCGCGGCTGATATCATAGCTCCCGCCGAGGAGTATCGCGTTGAGGGTTATCTTTGCCCAGAGCTCCAAGCTCTCCATTCGGTAATAAGCCGTAAGAAGGTCGCTGCCCACGGTGAGTGCTCCGTGATTTTCAAGGAGCATTACGTCGTGATCGTTAAGGTAAGGCTCTATGGCGTCGGGCACCTCCGAAGTCGAAGGGGTGCCGTAGGGCGTGAGCGGCACCGAGCCTATCGCCGCGACGTCTTCTATCATATTGTACATATCCATCGGGCGGTGGGCGACGGCAAAACCGGTTGCCGTAGGCGGGTGAGCGTGGACTACGGCTCCCACGTCGCTGCGCTTTTCATAGCAGCGCAGATGCATTTTTATCTCACTCGAAGGACGGTAGTCCCCGCTGCTCTCAAGAATCTCGCAGGAGGAACTTATCCTTATCAGCTTCTCCGGCGTGATAAAGCTCTTGCTTATCCCCGTCGGCGTGACGATAAAGCTGCCGTCTTCGAGTTTTACCGAAACGTTTCCGTCGTTTGCCGCGACCCAGCCGAGCTGCCACATTTTGTGACACACGTCGCAGATCTGTTCTTTTACCGCTGTCAGCTCCATTTTGAAATCTCCTCCGTATGATTTTTTGGATTTTACCTTATATATGGTATCACATTTGCACTATAAAGTCAACAAAATGTTAAAATTTATATAAGAATCACACATAACGGTGCATCTGTCATCTGTCCTGCGGTTTGCGGCAAAAATTCATCTTTTCGGCGCAGGCTATTGAATTTTTGCGCGGGTTGTTATATAATATTCCCGATATCAATGCAAAGGAGATCTTGACATGTCATTTATCAGCGACGACTTTCTTTTGAAAAACGGCACCGCTAAGAGGCTATACCGCTCTTATGCGGAAAATCAGCCCATCATCGACTACCACTGCCACATCAGTCCGCGCGAGATAGCCGAGGACAAGCGCTTTTCGGACATCTCGGAGATATGGCTCGGCGGCGACCACTATAAATGGCGCCTCATAAGAATGATCGGCGTGCCGGAGTCTCAGATAACCGGAAACTGCGACCCCAAGACCAAATTCCGGCACCTTGCCGAGGCCCTGCCGCTCGCCGCAGGCAACCCGATGTATCACTGGACTCATCTTGAGCTTAAGCGCTACTTCGGCTGCGACCTTATTCTCAAGCCGTCTACCGCGGATGAAATTTATGATCTCTGCAACGAGGTGCTGAAGCGGCCGGAAATGTCGGCAAAAGGGATCATCAGGCGCTCGAACGTAAAAATGATAGGCACTACCGACGACCCCGCGGACAGTCTTGAATGGCACGAAAAGATCGCTTCGGACAAGGATTTCGGCACGCTCGTGCTGCCGTCGTTCAGGCCCGACAAAGCGGTGAATATAGACAAGGCCGGCTTTGCCGATTACATAAAGAAGCTCGGCGAGGTATCGGGCGTAAATATCTCAACCGCGGAAGACGTTATGAAGGCGCTGTCTTTGCGTCTTGAGCACTTCTGCGCTCACGGCTGCCGTGCGGCGGATCACGGGCTCGACTTTGCGGTGTTCTCCCCCGCCCCGACAAGCGAGGTAAACGCTATATTCGCACGCGCCGTGTGCGGCGAGAGCGTGAGCTCCTCCGAAGCCGACAAATATAAGACCGCCATACTCTTGCACCTTGGCGGAGAATATGCGAAAAAGGGCGTCGTTATGCAGCTCCACTTCAACTGCCTGAGAAACGTCAACTCGCGAATGTTCGGGCTTCTGGGGCCGGACACCGGATTCGACTGCATACGCTCGCGAAGCTGCGGAGAAGAGCTCGCAGGATTCCTCAACGAGCTCGACAGGAACGGCTGCCTGCCGAAGACGGTGCTTTATTCCCTCAATCCCTCAGACAACGAGCTTCTTGACACCATTGCGGGCTCGTTCCCGGGAGAGGTCGGTATGCAAAAAGTCCAGCACGGCGCGGCCTGGTGGTTCAACGACACCAAATCGGGAATGGAAGCGCAGCTTAAAAGCTTTGCAAATCTCGCGCTCCTCGGCGGCTTCATAGGAATGTTGACCGACTCGCGAAGCTTCCTCTCTTATACCCGCCACGAGTATTTCCGCAGGATATTCTGCAACCTGCTCGGCGAATGGGTGGAAGCGGGAGAATACCCCGACGACGAAGAGTCGCTCAAGGCGATAGTAGAGGGCGTCTGCTGCAAAAATGCGGCTAAGTTCTTCGGGATAGATAAATGAGAAAACGGATCTTCGATATCGTAAGCGCATCAAACAACAACGATAAAGCGCGTACCGTCTATGACTCTTTGATGATAATAGTTATCTCACTGAGCATCATACCGCTTGCATTTAAGCAGGAATATGCCGCCTTTATCGTCACCGACAAAATCTGCGCCGCTGTCTTTATTATTGATTATCTGCTGAGATGGGCGACCGCAGACATCAAATTCGGCAGCCGCTCTGTCGTTTCGTTTATAAGATATCCGTTCTCGCCGATGGCAATTATCGACCTGCTCTCGATTCTGCCCTCCGTCACAGTCCTCAATCAGGGCTTTAAGCTTTTGAGAATTATCAGAATGTTACGCGCGCTGAGAGTGCTGAGAGCTTTTAAGTTTTTGCGCTACTCAAAAAATGCCGAAATCATTATGAACGTATTCAAGCGTCAGAAAAAAGCGCTCAGCTATGTCATGGTCCTTGCGTTAGGATACATAGTCATATCTGCTCTTATCGTTTTCAACGTTGAGCCCGAATCGTTCGACAGCTTTTTTGACGCCGTTTACTGGGCAACGGTCTCGCTTACAACAATGGGCTATGGCGATATATACCCCGTTACGACTACCGGCAGGATTGTGACAATGGTTTCCTCAATATTCGGGATCGCAATAATCGCGCTTCCCGCCGGAATCATTACCGCAGGTTATATGAGCGAGATCGGCAACGTGTCAAAGGACGAAAATGAGGACGAGAAATCCGAATAGCTCTGCAAAAATCAGGCATAAAAAAGCTCCCCGAGTCGGGGAGCTTTTATTATGTTTTCGGAACAGCCGTCAGACCGCGATGAAGAACTTGAGAAGGAAGATAAGCGAGATGACCCAGGTCAGCCAGGAAACTTCCTTTACCCTGCCGGTGCAGAGCTTGATCACGGAATAGGTGATGAGGCCGAGGCCGATGCCGTGGCCGATAGAACCCGAAATAGGCATCGCGAGAAGCATGATGAACACCGGCGCCGCGATGGACATATCCGAGAGGTCGATGCTCTTGAGTCCGCCGAGCATCAGTATGCCGACGTAGATGAGAGCTGCGGAGGTGGCCGCGGCGGGGATTATCGCCGCTATCGGGCTGATGAACATGCAGGCAAGGAAGAGTATGCCGGTGGTCAGAGCAGTAAGACCGGTTCTGCCGCCCGCCTCAACGCCGGAAGCGGATTCGACGAAGGTGGTAACGGTGGAAGTACCGGTGCAGGCGCCGACTACGGTGCCGACGGCGTCGGAGAGAAGAGTCTCGCGCATCTGAGGCATATTGCCGTCTTCATCGACCATATTCGCACGGTTCGCGGTGGCGATAACGGTGCCTATGGTGTCGAACATATCGATGATGCAGAAGGTGATAACGAGGATGATAACGGTTCCCCAGCCGATCTGGAAGAGCGTTGCAAAGTCGAACTTAAAGAGGGTGGTCTTTGCCATATCGCCGAACGGAGGCAGCCAGCTTGCGGTCGCCAGAGAGGCGAACGGGTTGGTGCCTAAAATGAACTGACCCGCCCAGTTGAGAACGGAGGCGGCGAGCATACCGATGAGAACGGCGCCCTTTACCTTATAGTGCGCAAGAATGATTATCGCGAAGAGGCCGATGAACATCGTAACGACAGTGAGCACCATATTGGGCCAGTATTCGCCGAGAGCTTCCTTGGCGGAGCTTGCTGCAAGCGCGCCGAAGAAGTCGCGCATAACGTAGTGCTCGCTCGAAGCGCCTACGCCGGCGTTGGAGCCGAAGCCTATGTTCATCAGCATAAGCCCGATGCCGGGGCCTATTCCGAGGCGGACGCCCAGAGGGATAGCCTCAACAATCTTCTGCCTGATGTTGAACACCGACAGCAGAACGAACACGATGCCTTCGATGAGTATGATGCAGAGGCCGGCCTGAAGACCTGCGAGGTAAGAGCAGCCCGCTGCACCCGCTATCTGGGCGATGACCACTGCGAAGTATGAGTTAAGACCCATACCGGGGGCAAGCGCGAAGGGCTTGTTGGCAAGGAACGCCATGCAGAACATAGC
>CANRLU010000024.1 GCA_947631535.1 uncultured Clostridia bacterium
CTCTTTTGGGGGACGTATTCGTTGTAGTCGTTGCAGACGAGCTCCTGATTCGGGAAATACTTCCGCGCAAGGGCGTAGATCTCGTAGAGGTAGTCCTCGCCGAGCTTCTTTTTAAAGACGGTCTCCCTCAGATATCCGCCGTGGTCGTCTACAGCCTCGTTCACGACGTCCCAGCAGAAACACTCGGGGAAGTGCTCCGAGACCATTTTGAAGTGTTCTTCGGTGTTGATGCGAATTTCCTCGGGGGTGAGCTGCTCGAAGATCCCCCAGGGGTAGTTTCCGTGCCACATAAGCGCGTGGCCGCGGACGCCGAGCCCGTTTTCGAGGGCAAAGTCATAAATTTTGTCGGCGGGAGAAAAATCCGTCTCCATAGAGGGGTGGACGAACCTCTCGCGGCGGGTTATCTCGGGCGGCGGCGGGGGCTCGCGCTTTTCGCCCGGCTTCGGGGGACGCATATGCCTGAAATCCGGCTTGGGGTAATCGTGCGGGTGAATGAGATTGTATTTCATCTCGTTCTCGCAGGTTACGGTGTCGAAGTGGGTCTTAAGGGTCTCGGCGGCTTCGTCGAGCCAGTGCGCCGACACCGCCGCGCCGACCTTGAAATAGTTCTTGTAGGCTTCTTTAAAGGTCTTCATTGTGTCTCCTTTCGGTCGTAACGGTTTTTTGAAGTTCGTGCTCTCTTTATCCCCCACCCTCTCCTCCCACCCTGAGAGAGGGTGCAAAGGGTCCGGAAGAAAATTTACTTCTTTTCTATCTTCTCCATCCCGCCGACATAGGGCCGCAGCGCGGCGGGAATGTTCACGCTGCCGTCGGCGTTGAGGTTGTTCTCGAGCAGAGCTATCAACATTCTCGGCGGGGCGACGACGGTGTTGTTGAGCGTGTGTGCGAAATACTTGCCGTTCGGGCCGTTCACCCTTATCTTCAGACGCCTTGCCTGAGCGTCGGAGAGATTCGAGCAGGAACCGACCTCGAAGTATTTCTTCTGCCTCGGGCTCCAGGCCTCGACGTCAACCGACTTCACCTTGAGGTCGGCGAGGTCTCCCGAGCAGCACTCGAGCGTGCGGACGGGTATATCCAGCGTGCGGAAGAAATCAACGGTGTTCTGCAGAAGCTTCCAGAACCATTCGCGGCTCTCCTCGGGCTTGCAGACTACTATCATCTCCTGCTTTTCAAACTGGTGTATCCTGTAAACTCCGCGCTCCTCGATTCCGTGGGCGCCCTTTTCCTTGCGGAAGCAGGGCGAATAGCTCGTCAGGGTTATCGGCAGACTCTCCTCGGGGACTATCTGGTCGATAAAACGGCCTATCATCGAGTGCTCGCTGGTGCCTATGAGGTAAAGGTCTTCGCCCTCGATCTTATACATCATAGCGTCCATCTCGGCAAAGCTCATAACGCCCTTTGCAACGTCGGAGCGGATCATAAACGGCGGGACTACATAGGTGAATCCCCTGCCGATCATAAAGTCACGGGCATAGCTCAAGATCGCGGAGTGGACCCTCGCGATGTCTCCCATAAGATAGTAGAACCCGTTCCCCGCGACCCTGCGAGCGCCGTCGAGGTCTATTCCCGAGAGGCTCTCCATAATTTCGGTGTGATAGGGAATCTCGAAGTCGGGGACCTTGGGCTCGCCGAAGCGCTTTAGCTCGACGTTCTCCGAGTCGTCCTTTCCTATCGGAACATCGGCGTCGATGATGTTGGGTATCACCATCATAATGTCGTTGACCTTTTTCTGTAGCTCCTCCTCGAGCTTTTCAAGCTCCTCAAGGCGCTTGGCGCTCTCCGCGACCTGCTTCTTTACCTGTTCGGCCTCGTCTTTCTGACCCTTTGCCATAAGCCCGCCTATCTGCTTCGAAAGACGGTTGCGCTCGGCTCTCAGGCCGTCGGCCTCGGTTATCGCGGCGCGATACTGCTTGTCGAGCTCTATCACCTCGTCTACGAGCGGGACCTTGTTGTCCTGGAATTTCTTCCTGATGTTTTCCTTTACTGCCTCGGGGTTTTCCCGAAGAAATCTTATGTCTATCATTTTTATCTTCCTTTCTTAATCGGCGCGGAGCTTCTCCAAGAGCCGCGCTATCGCCATAAGGTCGTCGCGGTCGTAAAATTCCACCGAAATGGTTCCCCTGCCGTTTTTCGTCTCTTTAACGGTGCATATCCTGCCCGAGGTCTCTTTGAGCGCGAGCTCGACCTCGTGATAAATGCTCTCGCGGCGCTTCGGAGCAGGCTTTTTCCTTTCGGCCGACGCCCTTTTCACAAGCTCCTCCGCCTGCCTCACCGAAAGTCCCTCGCGGCGTATCTTCCGTGCAAGCTCTATCCTTTGGTCGGCGTCTTCAACAGCAAGAAGTGCCCTCGCGTGGCCCGAAGAAATTTCACCTTTTCTCACAAGCTCGGCCGTGGGCGCGTCGAGGCTTAAAAGCCGCAGTGAATTGGCTATTGCCGAGCGGGATTTCCCGATAATTTTTGATATTTCCTCCTGCGTTGCGCCGGTGTCCTCCATAAGCGAACGGTAGCCCATAGCCTCTTCCATAGGGTTTAGGTCTTCCCGCTGAAGATTTTCAACGAGGGCGAGCTGCGCGGTCTCGGAGTCGGTCAGCTCTTTGATGTACACCGGCATCTCGTCGAGGCCGGCGAGCCTTGCCGCCCGAAATCGCCTTTCTCCCGCGACTATCTGATATCCCCCTGCGGGCAGCGGGCGGACTAGTATGGGCTGAAGCACCCCGTGCTGCTTTATGGAATCGGTGAGCGCCTCAAGCGCTTTTTCGTCGAAGTCGCGGCGCGGCTGAGCTTTGTTCGGCGATATCTCGGTTATTCTGAGCGTCTGCGGACGGAGCTCGCCGGAATCGTTCTCCGAAAACAGCGCCTCCATTCCCATTCCGAGCTTTTTAGACCTTGCCATAAATTCACCTCCTGTTATAATTAAACAAGTTTACTTTTTGCCCCTTGCCTTTATCCTCTGCAAAAACTCCACGCAAAAGCTTTCATAAGCCTCCGCCCCGCGCGACGTGCGGTCGTAATACATTATCGGTTTGCCGTGGCTCGGAGCCTCCGAAAGCGCGATATTGCGCGGTATAACGGTCTCGTAAACGTCATTGGGGAAATACTTTTTCACCTCGTTCACGACCTGCGCGGTGAGGTTGTATCTGCCAACATACATCGTAAAGAGTATGCCCTCTATGTACATTCTCGAATTGTAGCCGTCTTTTATCCGCTTTATCGTGTCCATAAGCTGGACGAGCCCTTCGAGCGAGTAAAATTCGCACTGAATGGGTATCAGCACCGAATCGCAGGCAGTGAGCGCGTTGAGGGTTATCAGGCTCAACGACGGCGGACAGTCGATGAGTATGTAGTCATACCTGTCTTTCACCGATAAAAGCTGCATTTTAAGCCTCATAAGGCGGTTTTCGATGTTGGCGAGCTCGATCTCAGCGCCCGCGAGCTTCTGCGCCGACGATATAAGAGAAATGCCCTTAAAAGCAGTCGGCACTATGGCGTCAGACGCCCTGCAAGCGCCGATTATCACCTCGTAGACCGTCCGCGTGATGGCGCGTTTGCGCACCCCGAGGCCCGTTGTCGTATTTCCCTGTGCGTCGATATCGACCACAAGGACCTTCCTGCCCTTTCCCCCGAGAGCCGCCGCAAGATTTACCACCGTGGTGGACTTGCCGACGCCGCCCTTCTGATTGGAAACGGCGATTATTCTTCCCATTTCCCGACCTCCTTGCCGAATATAAATTGCGATATTATAAAGTATAGCATATTTTTGCAGGATTGCAAGGGGTTCGGGGAATTTTTTCGTGTTTCACGTGAAACAAAACGCGCCGGTCGATGCCGGCGCAAGGGGATGTGATTTGAGTACTTTCGGGCTATATGAGGGAGAAATCTGATATAAAAAGTCCGCCGCCTGTCGGCGGGACATGTTTTGGCGGACGCCAAATTGCCGATTTTTTGCTTCCATACCCCCTGCCCCCTCTCCCTCAAAGAGGGAGAAGGGGGCATCACCCTGTCACCCTGGTCGTTCACCGTTCGGTGAGCGACCGACCCCTCCCCTCAAGGGGAGGGGTATTTATGTGCGGCATTACCAAATACTGCGGTCTGATATCGTCACAGCTCAGTCCGACAAATTGAGCATCGCCCGATGCTTGCGACAGTCGTTTGCCATTTTATTTATTCAGCGGCACGCGGATATGGTATTCGAGGAAGTCCTCCGACTGCTTTTTATCGACGTTCACATCGACGCCGGCTATTTGCATAGTCTCGACAGCCTTGTTCACGGTGTTCATAAAGAGCCGGAGATCGCGGAAAATCGCGCTCCCCTTTCGTATGCGCTCCTTGTATTTGTCGTATTCTATCATCGAGTCGATGAGGCGCTCGGTGCTCTCGACGTTGAGCTTTCGCCTTCCCGCCTGATTTATCACCGAAATGCGCTTGTTGGGGTCGTCGAGCCTCAAAAGAGCCCTTGCGTGGCGCTCGGTGAGGCCGTATTCCGTTATGAGGCGGCGCTCTTCGTCGCTCAATTTGCGCAGCCGCAGCTTGTTCGCGAGGGTCGATTGCGCGTAGCCGAGCCGCAGTGCGGCGTCCTCTTGGGTCATTCCGTAGAAATCGATGAGCCGTGCGATGGCGTCGGCCTCCTCGAAAAAGCCGAGGTCTTTTCTCTGTATGTTTTCGACGAGCGACATAAGCGCCGAGTTGCGGTCGGACATCTCCGAAACGATGCAGGGGACGGTCGTCAAACCCGCTAAAATGGCCGCTCTGAGCCGCCTCTCCCCTGCGATGAGCTCGTACCCGTCGCCCTTTTTCCTCACCGAAAGCGGCTGCAAAATGCCGTCGTTTTTTATGCTCGACGCGAGGCTTATGAGGTCGCTGCGCTCAAATTCCTGACGCGGCTGGTAGGGGTTGGGCGCAATCTGTTCGCAGGGTATCTCGATGACCTTTGCGACCGCTTTTTCGTGCTTTTGTTGGAAAATCACTGCCATAATTTTCACTTCCTTTAAGTAAAGTGTAGCACGCTTTTCCGGATATTTCCAGAGGAAAATATCGGGCAGAATCATTAAAAAGGGCCAAAAAAACAGCCCTGACGGCAAAAAGCGTCGGGCATCGGCAGAAAATTATGCGGTTTTTGCTCGATTCGGGGCGGAAATTTCCCGCTCCGACCGCCGCGCTGGCGGGATTGAGCGTCTATGTGACTGTGCAGGCAGCTCCGACGGACTGCGGGGCAAGCTCCCGTAACCGCAAAACGGTTTCGCCCCACGCGCCAAGGGCGCGCGGGGGCGCTGCGGCGCCGAAGGCGCCGCAGCGGGAGCTTGCGCACCGAAGTTCGGCCGCGCGGCGCGTATGCGTCAGAGCGGCTTTGACTTTATCCTGCTCTGCTGCCTCGGGTACGCCTTTGGCGTAGGCGCAATCTTTCGTATCACAACGAGCGCGCGCCTGTCTCCGCAGGGCAGAGCGTACTCCTCGACCCGCTCTGTTTTGCCGCCGAGAGTCTTAATCGCCGTGTATGCCTCGCGGAGCTCTTCGGAGCAGTCGGCCCCCTTTAGCGCGAGAAACGCTCCACCGACCTTCACAAGCGGCAGGCAGTATTCGCAGAGCACCGAAAGCCGGCTCACCGCCCGAGCAGCGGCGATGTCAAAACTCTCGCGAAGCTCTCCCCTGCCGGCGTCCTCCGCGCGAATATGCAGGCACTCTGCGCTGATTCCGAGCTCGGAGCAGACCTCTTTGAGAAATGCGACGCGTTTATTGAGGCTGTCGAGCAGAGTAAAGCGAATATCCGGCCGCATGATCGCGATAGGCAGGCTCGGGAAACCCGCACCCGCGCCGACGTCCACAAAACTCGCGCCTTTGGGTATGTCAAACAGCTTCAGTGGCAGGCAGCTGTCCAAGAAGTGCTTTTCTGCGACCTCCGCAGGCTCAGTGATGGCGGTGAGGTTCATAACGGCGTTCTTTTCGGCAAGGAGCTTGGCATAAAGCTCGAACTTACGGTATTCCTCCTCACCGACGGCTATACCCGTCGAAGCGAACAGAGCCGCAAAGTCCCTTTCTGAAATCAGCATCATAACTGCCTCCTTTTTGCTCCTGCGGCTTCATCGCGCCCTGACGCCGCGTGCGCCTTGGTGAAAATTCGCCGCAAACCGTACTTTCGCGCGCTGTTACGGCGCAGCCCGCCGCGCGTTCCGCGCGGGTGCGCTTCGCGCACGGCCGCCTGCGGCGGCCCGGGCTGCGCCTCACCGAGGCGCGAAACCCTGCGCGGCGTCTATAGCTCCTGCCGTTTTTGCTGCTCAAGGTAAATGAGCAGCACCGATATGTCCGCGGGATTTACCCCAGATATCCTCGAGGCCTGACCGATGCTGCGCGGCCTCACCTTATGCAGCTTTTCCGCCGCCTCGAGCCGCAGCCCGCGTATCTCGGCGTAGTTTATCCCCTCGGGCAGCAGCCTGTCTTCGAGCTTTCGCATCTTCTCGACCTGTTCGAGCTGCAATTTTATGTACCCCTCGTATTTTATGCGTATCTCCGCCTGCTCTCCGACCTCTCTCGGGAGCTTCGGCCGACCGCTGTCAAAGGGCGCGAGCCCCTCATAGGTTATCTGCGGACGCTTCAGCAGCCTCGCGATCGGGGTGCTCTCGGTTATCGGCGCTGTTTCACGTGAAACAAAATACTCCTCAAGCTCTGCCGACGGTTCGAGCTTTGTCTCCTCAAGGCGCTTTATCTCGGCGTCGATGGCTTCAAGCTTCCGCAAAAGACGCTCATACCGCTCTTTTGAGACCAACCCTACGCGGTAGCCGAGCGGCGTGAGCCTTTCGTCGGCGTTGTCTTCTCTGAGGAGGAGCCTGTATTCGCTCCGCGAAGTCATCATTCTGTACGGATCCTGCACGCCCTTCGTCACAAGGTCGTCTATGAGCGTGCCTATATACGAGCTCGTCCTGTCAAGGACAAGCGGCTCTTTTTCCAGAATTTTCAAGCTTGCGTTTATCCCTGCGACGAGCCCCTGCGCGGCGGCCTCCTCGTAGCCCGAGGTGCCGTTGAACTGCCCCGCGCCGTAGAGCCCCGACACCGCCTTGAACTCCAGCGTCGGCAGGAGCTCGAGCGAATCGCAGCAGTCATACTCGATCGCGTAGGCGTTTCGCATTATCTCGACGTGCTCGAGCCCCTCAATGGTCCGCAGGAACCTGAGCTGAACATCAACAGGCAGCGAGCTCGACATTCCCTGCAAATAATACTCCTCGGTGTCGAGCCCCATCGGTTCGATAAAGAGCTGGTGGCGCGGCTTGTCGGAAAAGCGCACCACTTTGTCCTCAATAGACGGGCAATACCGCGGCCCGACCCCCTCTATCCGTCCGGAATAGAGCGGCGAGCGGTCGAGATTGTCGAGGATAACACGGTGAGTCTCTGCGTTGGTGTAGCTAATGTAGCAGGAGACACGGTTTTTCAGCTCACCCTGGGTCTCAAAGGAAAATGGCGAGATGTTTTCGTCGCCGTCCTGCCGCTCGAGCTTCGAAAAGTCGATGCTGCGCTTGTGGACCCTCGCGGGAGTCCCCGTCTTGAAGCGCCTAAGCGTTATGCCGAGGCTTTTAAGACTGTCTGAAAGCCCCGTCGAGGGCAGAGTGGCGTCGGGTCCGCTCTCATAAGAGGTCTCGCCGACGTAGACCCGCCCTTTCAAATATGTCCCCGTGCAGACTATCGCGGCTTTGACGTCATACCTCTCGCCGAGCTTGGTCTCGACATAAGAGACCGCCCCGCTCTCACCGACGCCGATTTTTGTGACTTCCCCCTGCTTTATATCGAGGTTCGGCTCGCTCTCGAGGACGTGCTTCATATAGGTGTGATATTTCACGCGGTCGGCCTGGACGCGGTGGCTGTGGACGGCCGGCCCCTTCCCGAGGTTGAGGATACGGCTCTGCAAAAAGGTCGCATCGGCGGCCTTGGCCATTTCGCCGCCGAGGGCGTCTATCTCGCGGACGAGGTGCCCCTTTGCGGTCCCGCCGATAGAGGGGTTGCAGGGCATATTTGCGATGCTGTCGAGGCTTATCGTGAAAAGCACCGCCTTAAGGCCGAGCCTCGCGGCCGCAAGAGCCGCCTCGACCCCCGCGTGCCCCGCCCCGACGACCGCAACGTCGTAGCTTCCGATATACGGCATATCAATTCACTTCCTTGAAGAGCGTTTTTCGCGGAACGGTGTCGGAAAGCACCTTTTCCGTCAAATTTCCGGCCGGATTTCTAAGAATTATCTTCGCACCGAAGTTTTCGCGGTTTTGGCGGACGAGCCCGAGCCGAAAATCCATCGACGGCAAATCAAATTCACCGCCGTGCCACACGCAGAGTATGCTCCGCACGGGGCTCTGCCCGATTTTGTCAAGGAGCTCCTGCTCGTTCGTCCCGCCGAGCGTTTTTCCGCCGTCGAGCGCAACGGCAATATACTGCCGCGCTTCCTTTTCCTTGAGCCGCCCGACCGCCCAATAAAGCTCATCAAAATGCTCCATAACGTCACTTCCCCACACAGAACCGCGAAAACACGTCGTTTACCACGGCTTCCGAGACCTTTTCGCCGCTCAGCTCCAGAAGCGGAGCCGCCGCCCCGTCGATGCATACGGTCACGGCGTCGAGGGTCTCGCCGCTTTGGAGCGCAGTTATCGCCGCCCGAATATTTTCGAGCGCGCGGTCGCAGCAGAGTTTCTGGCGCTCGTTGACGAACAGTGTCGGGCAGTCGGCATAGCCCGAGAGCCCGAACATTTTATAGACCTCGTCGCGGATTTTTTCGATGCCGAGGCGCTCTTTTGCCGATACTTCGAGTATAATATCGGCGTCGATATACTTTTTGTCTAACTTTTGCGGCAGGTCCGACTTGTTTATTATGACAATCGAGCGCTTTGAGCGGATCTTTTCGAGTATCTCTCGGTCGGAGTCGGTGAGTTCTTCGGAGCCGTCGAGCACCATAAAAACGAGCTGTGCGCGCTCGAGAGCCCTGTTTGCAAGTTTAACGCCGATTTTTTCGACCTCGTCGGAGGCCTCGCGCAGGCCCGCTGTGTCGGAAATTTTCAGTATTACGTCGCCGAGTTTAAGCGTTTCCTCCACGACGTCACGGGTGGTGCCCTCGGCGGCGTTCACGATGGAGCGCTCGTAGCCCAAAAGCGCGTTCATAAGCGTCGATTTCCCGACGTTCGGCCGCCCGACGATGGCGCAGTCTATCCCCTCGCGGAAGACGAGCCCGCTGTCGTATCCCCGAAGGATATTTTCAAGCGCGGTTTCGCTTTCGCGCAAGGTTTTGAGGATAGTCTCGGGGTCGGTCTCGGGGAGGTCTTCGTCGGGATAATCGGTCCAGGCGGCAAGGGCGCCGAGGAGCTGCACCAGAGCGTCCGAGACGGAGCGTATCTCCCTGTAAAGCTCGCCTTCGCGCATAAGATTGGCGCTTGCGAGTGCGCTTTTGCCCTCTGCCGAAATTATGTCGGCAACGGCCTCGGCCTGGGTGAGCGAGAGTTTTCCGTTCAAAAAGGCGCGCTTCGTGAACTCTCCCGCGGCCGCGGGTTCGGCTCCCAAAGAAATTACTTCGCGCAATATTCTGCGGCTCACATACAGCCCGCCGTGGCAGGATATCTCGGCGGTGTCCTCACCGGTGTAGCTCCGCGGAGCTCTGAAAACCGTCAAAAGGACGTCGTCGATGACTTCCCCGCCCGAAATTATCCGCCCGTAGGCGCAGGTGTGGCCGGCCATATCGGCAACGCGGCCCTTTCCGAAGGGCTTGAAGAGCTTTTCGGCGATATCAAGGGCTTTTTCGCCCGAAATGCGTATAACGGCGATGCCGCCGGCCGCCGGCGGCGTCGAGATCGCGGCAACGGTTGACATTTTCGCCTCCCGATAAAATTAACAGGGCATAAGCCCTGCGTCGATGATTTTCATACCCCTCCCCAAAAAGGGGAAGGGTATAACCTTTGCTTAAAATTCGATCTTCGAGTAAAGCCCCGCGCCCATATCGTCTTCGGGCTTCGGCTTTTTGTAGTCTTTTTCAAAGCTCGACGAGATATCGAGGCTGCGCGCCTTGAATTCCTCGCGGCGGCGTCCGCCCTTGCGGTTGCCGTTTCTGCGGTCGCCGTTGCGGTCGTTTTTGCGGCCGCGATAGCCGCCCTCGCGGCGCTCGGTGGTGCTTATGAGGACCTTTCTGTAGGGCTCTTCGCCGACGGAGCGCGAGCTCGCGTTTTCTATCTCCGAAACTGCTGCGTGGATTATCCTGCGCTCGTAGGGGTTCATAGGCTCAAGGGCGACGGTCCTGCCCGTCCTCTTGGCCTTGGCGACCATCTTTCTTGCGAGCTCTTCAAGCTGGACCTTTCTCTTGGCTCTGAATCCGCAGCAATCGGTGGCTATGCGGTAATAATTCTTGTCGGCCCGATTGGCGGCGAGCGACGCCAGATATTGCAGCGAATCAAGGGTCTCGCCGCGGCGGCCGATGATCCCTTCAACACCCTCGCCCTTTATTTCGAGCAGAGAGCCTCCTTCGATGTCCGTGATCTCAACGGTGGGGTCTGCAAACCCCATCGCTTTCATTACTGTAACGATGTAGTCGGCGGCGACCTCGGGCTTGGTCTTCACATATTCCGCCTCTACCCTTGCCTCGCCTTTCATTCCGAAAAGTCCTTTTTTGGGCTCTTCAAGGATAGTAAAGGTGATCTTTTCTACGTCCGTTCCGAATTCCTTTGCCGCAGCCGCTTTAGCTTCATCGACTGTTTTCGCGGTAAATTCCTGCTTCATTTTACACTCCTCCTGTGTAGGTCATCTATTTACAACTCCTGTGCTGAAGTTATATCCGTTTTTATTCGCTGTCGCCGTATTTTTCCGCCATTCTTCTTCTGGCTTCCGTTATCCTCGGATCTTCGTCCTCGTCGTCTTCGACAAGGCGCTTTCTCGCCTCGTTAAGCTTCTGACGCTCTATCTCCTTGCGCTCGTTCTTCGAGAGCTTCACCTCGTCGGTGCCGTCGAGGTCGTCAAGCAGATTTTCGGAGCTTCCGCCCTGCTGCGCCTTCTGCTGCTCAAGGGCGAGCTGATAGAGCGAAGGTCTTCTGCCCTTCTTCTTTGCCTCTTTGGCAAGGATCTTGTCGAGCCTTTCGGGGGTGAAGTAAAGCTGGAGCGCCACCGACTGCGCCAGCGAGAGCACCGAGCTGAATATCCAGTAAATACCGATACCGGCCGGGAAGCTGAACGCGATAAGGAACGATATGATAGGCATAGCATAGAGGAATCCCATCATTCCCTTGCCCTGCTGTACGTTCATTCCGTTACGCCTCTGGAACAGCTGCATGACTATAGTGAGCGCGAGCTGAGATATCAGCGAGATTATAGGTATGAGAATGTATACCGTAGACCAGCTCGGATATTCGCCGAGATAGAGCCCGCAGAACGTATAGTTGAAGCCGTCGCAGAAATCTGCCACCTCGGGGTCAAAGAGCTGGGGGTAATCCTTTGCTATCGAGAGGACGATAAGCTGAGCTCTCGAAGTCCCGCCGGCCAGAAGCCTTGCCGAGACCTTTTTGGGGTTGTTGAAGTATTCGTCGAGCCCGGGGTTCTCCTCGAACATGACCGCGATCTCTTCAAGCCTTTCCTCGGTAAACGGGGGCTCTGCGCCCTCCTTCGCGGGGACGTTGTAGCCCGCCAGAAGCTCTCTGAGGTCAGCGCCCTGCTCGAGCCTCTCGGCTATCGTGAAACCGGTGTCGCGGTCGGTGCCGTGGTCGTTCTTTACGGCCGAGGATATGGTATTGAGCTCAACAACGGTCTGCACGGCCTCGTTGACCTTCTGCGAGGGCAGCCCCGAGATATAGCTCATAGGCGCATAGACGACCTCTATGAGCGCGAAGAGCAGCACGTAGGTGATTATCATCGAGCCGCAGCCGCCCGTCGGGCTTACGCCCTCCTGGTTGTAGAGCTCCATCGTGGCTTCGTTGAGCTTATCGCGGTTGTTGGCATATTTTTTCTTTATCTGCTCAAGCTTCGGCTGAAGCTTCGCCATTTTCGCGGTGGATTTCTGCTGCTTTATGCTCGAAGGGAGCATTAAAAGCTTAGTTATAAGAGTGAACAGAAACAGCGCGAAGCCGTAGTTTTTAAACAGCGTATAGCAGAATTTCATTATCCATCCGAACGGGATGGCGAGTATTCTCATCATAAATGTTTTTTCGCCCTTTCAGTCATAATTTTCCCCGGCGGCGCGCTTCTCCTTTTAAAGTGTAAAGATGAAATTTTTCGGGCACATAGTCCACTCCCCCGCTGCTCCAGGGATTGCAGCGAAGTATCCTCCATATCGCAAGAACGGTGCCCTTTAAAGCCCCGTGGGCTTCCACCGCCTTTACTGCATATTCCGAACAGGTCGGGTAATATTTGCAGGCGGCAGGCTTATGCGGAGATATATATTTCTGATACAGTCCGATGATCTTAACGAGAAGCCTTTTCACTGTTCTTCGCCATTTCTTTTGAGAGCTTTTTCATAAAACCGTCGAGCTGAAACGATTTCATTCCGGATATCTCCGGCCTCGCCACTATAACTATATCATAGCCAAGCGGGAGTAAAAGCTCGTTTTTTCGGTATGCCGCGCGGATAATCCTTTTTGCGCGGTTGCGCTCGACGGCACCGCCCACCTTTTTTCCGGCGGTTATGCCGAAGCGGTTGTAAGGCCGACGGTTCAAAAAATAGTATGCGACGGCGCCGCAGCCCGAGGTGCGGCTGCCGTTCCTGTAAAGACGCGAGAAAACTCCCGAATCCTTTAAAATTTCGGTGTAAAGCATACCTGTTACCGCCTGTTAAAAATAAAGACCACATTCAAATGATGTGGTCAGTCAGCGATTAGCGTTCGGCAGAAAGCAATCCCGCCCCCGATATATTTTGTCATCCGCTCACATACCTTCGAGCGTTTAAAAGCGCAAAACTACGCTTTTAAAACCGATTACTGACAACCGAGCACCAATAACTAATAAGTGAGCCTTGCTCTGCCCTTTGCACGCCTGCGCGCCAAAACCTTACGGCCGTTCTTGGTAGCCATTCTCTTAAAGAAGCCGTGCTCCTTTTTTCTGTGGATCTTCTTAGGCTGATAGGTTCTCTTGATTTGAGCCATTATGCTTGCCTCCTTGTCCATATAATTATGGGCAAAAGTCCTGACCTATACGGTCGGACACCCTTACAAGGTAGTATTATATAACAGTTTGGAGGCTGTTGTCAATAGTAAATATCGAGATTTTTCCGAAATTTCTTTCTAACGGGGCCTGAATTCCTCTGATTTGTTGAAAAAAGACAAAAACGGCCCCCGCCCGAATACTATTTTATAATATGCAACTTTTCGCAAAAGTCTTGAAAAAACAAGGAAAATGTGATATCATATTTATCAGAAAGATACTGGGGAATAATGCGCGTTATTCCCGATACACGCGATAAATAAAAGAAAGGACAACACCAGATGGATTCGTTTAATGATTTGTTTGAAAGCGTAAAGCACGCCTGCCAGTCCGACCCGAGAGTGAGCGAAATAGGCTACAACAAGTGGATAAGAAGCCTTGAGCCGATAAAGTTTGAGAACGGCACGGCGGTTCTCGGCGCGGCCAACGATTTTATGCGCCGCACCACCGAAGAAGCATACGGCGATACCCTCAAAAAGGCGTTCGAGCGCGTCCTCGGATTCCCCATTGAGGTGCAGTTTGTCGTGAGCGGCGAAAAGGAAAACGCCGACTCGACCGACGGTTTCAGCGATATAGAGCAGCGAATGGCCGCGCTTTTGTCGAGCCACCAGAAGAGCGATTACGAGCTCACCTTTGAAAACTTCATAAAGGGCAAGTCCAACGAGCTCGCCTATGCCTACTGCACGGCGGTATCGGGCAAGAGCAATTCCAACCAGGAGAGCAGGACAGTTTTTAACCCTCTCTTTATCTACGGCGATTCCGGCCTCGGAAAGACCCACCTTTTGAGGGCAATAGAGCACGAAGTCCGCAGCCGCAGGCCGGACCTCAACGTCATCTACACCACCGGCGAGAGCTTTACCAACGAGATAGTAAAAGCCGTCTCCGACCGCGATACCTACTCTTTCCACGAAAAATACCGCAATGCCGACTATCTTCTTATAGACGACATTCAATTCATAGCCGGCAAGGAAATGACCCAGGAAGAATTCTTCCACACCTTTAACGAGCTCTACACCGCCGGAAAGCAGATAGTCATTACCTCCGACATCTCCCCCAACCGCATAAAGAAGTTAGACGAGCGCATAAGGACAAGATTTGCGCTCGGTGTTCAGGCCGACGTTCAGCCGCCGGACTTCGAGACAAGGCTTGCGATAGTAAAGCGCAAGGCCGAGCTTTTGGATCTCAACCTGCCCGACCCCGTAGCGAGGATAATCTCTGAGAAAATAAAGAACAATATCCGTCAGCTCGAAGGCGCAGTCAACAAAATGAAGGGCCTCACGATGTTCTCGAACGAATCGCCCTCGATATCTATGGCGCAAAGAGTCATAAAAGAGACTCTTATCGATGCCCAGCCCGCCGAGATAACCGTTGACAGGATACTCAACGACGTCGGCGCGGTGTTCGGAGTTCAGGCGGAGGACATCCGCTCGGCCAACAGAAACGCGCAGATATCGCTTGCAAGAAAAATAGCTATCTACATAATCAGAGAGGTAAAAGGAATGTCGTTTACCGCCATAGGCGACGAGTTCCACCGCAACCACTCGACTATGACCATAAGCTACTCCGACGTGAGAAAGATGATCCAGAAGAACGGGGATATGAAAGAGACCGTTGACGAGATCATAAATAATCTAAAAGTGGTGTGAGAAAGAAAAATCTTTGATTTTGTTTGCCTCGCACAGCTCGGCAACGGGGAACCCCTTAATAGGGTTCCCCGCGCAGAAACAGTCCACCGGACTGTTTCTGCTCCCATTCCTGATTTTCTTTCGGTATAAAGATTTCGCAGCCTGCGGGCTGCGACCAAGGGCGCTGCCCTTGGACCCTGCAAGCCTTTTGAAAAAGGCTTGACCGAAAACTTTTGAGTTTTTTCTCTTAGTTTTCACTCATTCTTCATTTTTTCTGAAGTTTTCAAACTTTCAACCGTTTTTTCAACAGTGCAACCCCCTTTAAACAGCCGCTCCGGCCGAGTTTTTAAATAAATTCACAGCACGGTTTTCAATGTTGCACGTTTTTTCAAAGAGTTTTCAACTTTTAACCGGCAGACTTTGCGATTCTAAGCAGCGAAAAATTCTTTCAAAGAAATCTTGGGGAAGTGTTGAAAAGCTGTGAGGCCGAAAATCCCTTTCAGGACTGGGTTTATGGGTGTTTTCAACTTTTCGGCAGCCTCTAATACTAATACTATATTTTTTATTGATATATGGATTTATTTTCGCGAAAAATATTTTGCCCGGGGAAAATTTCAACTCTCCGGTTTACGGCAAATATCATTCAGGAGGTATATATTATGAGGATCATCTGCAACAAACAGGCGCTTTATGAAGCCCTTGTGAACGTTTCTAAGGCGGCGGCAGACAAATCGACGATTCCCGCGCTCGAGGGCGTGAGGATAAAGCTCTCAAATTCCACGCTTATGCTCACTGGCTACGACCTCGAAATAGGAATAAACACTTTTATTCCCGCGGTTTCGTCGGACAGCGGCGAATTTGTGGTAAATTCCCGCCTTTTCTCTGATATAATCAGAAAAATGCCGGCGGAGGAGATAGAAATTGACGTCTCCGAGACCTTGAGCGTGACCATTTCGAGCGGGCAGACAAATCTTGCTATCAATGCCCTGAGCGCGCAGGAATACCCCGCAATACCCGAGCTCGGCGACGGCGAGGCGGTCACTCTTTCTCAGAGCGTTCTCAAAAGTCTCATCTCCGAAACTGTTTTTGCCGTTTCCACCAACGATACAAAGCCGATCTTAAAGGGCGAACTCTTTGAGATAGCCGGCAACAAGCTCAATGTAGTCGCTATCGACGGTTTCAGGCTCGCAGTCCGCACCGAGAACATCAAGCACGACGGCGACCTCAAGTTCATCGTGCCGTCAAAGACTTTGCAGGAAGTTTCCCGTCTTTTAAAGGACGAAGACGGCGAGACCTGTGAAATAAGGGTCACCAAAAAACAGGTTGTGTTCGACTTCTCGGGCTACACTGTATTTTCGAGGCTTTTGGAGGGCGAGTTCCACAACTACCGCGGCTCTATCCCTCAGAACAGTGTGACGGAAGTCATCATCTCAAAGCGCGAACTTATAGATTGTCTCGACAGAGCGTCGCTCTTGATAAATGAGCGAATAAAGAATCCGGTAAAATGCCTGTTCGACAGCGGCTCGTTAAAGGTAAACTGCCAGACCTCCATAGGAAAGATAAACGACGAGATTGCTGCCGAAGTCACCGGCCCGAAAATCGAGATAGGCTTTAATTGCAAATTCCTGCTCGACCCGCTGAAAGTCATAAAGGACGACAAGCTGAAGCTTTTGATGAACGGCGGCAACCTGCCTATGAAGATAGTTCCTCTCAATGGCGAGGAGTATACATATCTCGTTCTGCCGGTAAGGCTTAGGAGCGAATAAGAGGTAAATATGGCTGAAAAAATTTCGATAACCGGAGAATATATCAAGCTCGATTCTCTGCTTAAATTTGCCGGAATAACCGAGACCGGCGGCATCGCAAAGGAGATAGTCCAGCAGGGAAAGGTAAAAGTGAACGGCGAGACCTGCACCCAGCGCGGAAAAAAGATCCGCCGAGGCGACAAAGTCAGGATTGATGAAATTGACGTCGAGCTTGAAGTCGTCTGAAAAATCTTCGCGTAAAAATAAAATTTATCGGGTTTTATATGATAATCACTGAATTTACCGCCGACGGCTTTAAAAATCTGAAAAATATTTTGATTTCGCCGGCGGAGGGAGTAAACGTTATCCACGGCGAAAACGCCCAGGGGAAGACGAACCTAATAGAGGCGATATGGCTCCTCTCGGGCGCAAGGAGTTTCAGGGGCTCAAAGGAAAGGGATATGATAGCCTTTGACCGCGAGTTTGCCCGCCTCGGGCTTAAACTTCGCGACTCCTGCCGCGAGCAGGAAATAGAAGCGGTGATAACAAAGAATCCCCGCGAGCGCAGGATAACCTTGAACGGCGTAAAGCAGCGCTATCTTTCGGGGCTCTTCGGGGCGCTCAAATGCGTAGTCTTCACTCCCGAAGACCTCGAGCTCTCGAAGGGTTCGCCCGACAACCGCCGCGATTTTATCGACCTCTGCATCTCGCAGATAAAGCCCGCCTATTCAAAGACTGTCGCGAAATACGAAAACGTTCTTTTGCAGCGAAATGCGCTGTTAAAAAATATCTCGCTCGGGATATCCTCCCCCGCCGACCTCGACGTGTGGGACGAGCAGATGGCCCGCCTCGGGGCATATATCTCGGTCTTAAAATATCAGTATACAAAAAAGCTCTGCATATTTGCAAAGCGTCTTTACGACGAGATTTCTAACTTCCGCGAGGATTTTTCCCTCGGATATATGTCTACCGTCTACCGCGGCTTAAACGGCCGCGAGGATTGGTCGGGAGAGATGGCGGCGGAATATCTTGAAATGCTCCGCAAAAACCGCAGCGAAGACATAAGGGTGGGATTTACCACCGCAGGAGTACATCGCGACGACGTTGGCGTCATAATAAACGGCTCGCTCGCCAAGGATTTCGGCTCGCAGGGGCAGAACCGCTCGGCGGCTCTCGCTATGAAGCTCGGGCAGGCGTTCATTCTCTGCGAGGAGACCACGGAGATGCCGGTGATACTTCTCGACGACGTCCTCTCGGAGCTCGACAAGTCGCGCCGCGAGTTTATAATTTCAAAGCTTTCGGGTATGCAGGTGTTCATAACCTGCTGTGAACCCGCCGGAAGATTAAAAGGCCGGCGCTTTGAAATGAAAAACGGCGAGATTTTCAACAGGCGTGCAAAACGCGTTGAAAAAACCGCCGAAAAGGAGTGAGCGGCGTGGTTCTCCACCTCGGAAACGGGCATTTTGTCCGCTCAAAGGACGTCGTAGCGATAATGGACATCGAAAAGGCGTCCACACAGCGCTACACTCGCGAATATCTTGCCGCCGCCGGAAAGGCCGGACGGGTGGTCACCTGCTCTTACGACCTGCCGAAGAGCTTTGTCGTGAGCCTCGACAGCGATTTTACCGAGAGGGTGTATATCTGTGCGGTGGCTGCGCAGACCCTTATTCGGCGCCTTAAAACCGCGGATATAGAGTAAAAATTGCCAACTGTTTGTATAAAAATGCATAAATATAACATTAAGTAGAAAAGGAGAAAGAAATTTTGGTTGAATTTAATGAGATCGACGTCAACGCAACAGCCGTTGACAAATCAAATAATTACGATGCAAGTGAAATTCAGGTTCTTGAAGGGCTCGAGGCCGTTCGCAAGCGCCCGGGTATGTATATCGGTTCGACGGGTCCGAAAGGGCTGCATCATCTCGTATATGAGATAGTCACCAACTCGATAGACGAAGCTCTCGCGGGCTACTGCGACCGCATAGACGTTGAGCTTCTGCCCGAGAACGTCGTAAGAGTTACCGATAACGGGCGCGGAATTCCCGTGGGTATTCACCCGAAGGAGGGAATCTCGGCGGCGACGGTAGTCTTCACGGTGCTTCACGCCGGAGGAAAATTCGGCGGCGGCGGATATAAGGTTGCCGGAGGACTCCACGGAGTCGGCGCTTCGGTCGTCAACGCGCTTTCGGAGTGGCTCGAGCTCACCGTCCGCGACGGCAAAAACATCTACTTCCAGCGCTTCGAGCGCGGTCATTACGACAAGGAGCTCGGAGTTGTGGGCACAACCTCCGAGACCGGAACGACGATAGTCTTCAAGGCCGACCCGCTCATCTTTGAACAGTCCACCGAATACGATTACGACACGCTTTTGCAGATGCTCCGCGAGCAGGCGTTCCTCAACGCCGGTGTGCGCATTATCTTCACCGACAGGCGCGAGGGCAAGGACGAGCCGGTAGAACTCTACTACCGCGGCGGTATCCGCGAATTTGTCACGCATATTCACAACACCCGCGGGCTCGACGTTCTGAACCCCGAAGTCATCTACGTCAGCGGTACCAAGGACGACTACACCGCCGAAGTCGCGATGCAGTATAACGACAGCTACAACGAGCTCGTGCTCTCGTTTGCAAATAACGTCCACACCCCCGACGGCGGCACCCACGAGACCGGCTTTAAAAACGCCCTTACAAAGGTTATCAACGACTACGGCAAGAAGTTCGGCCTGCTCAAAGACGGCGTAAAGCTTTTGGGCGAAGACGTCCGCGAGGGGCTCACCGCGATAGTGTCGGTAAAGCTCACCAACTGCGAATTTGAAGGTCAGACCAAGGGCCGCCTCGGCAATCCCGAAGTCAGGCCGTTCGTCGAGGCGCTCGTCACCGAGAAGCTGATGAACTACCTCGAGGAGAACCCCGCCATCGCGAGGACTATATTCGACAAATCCGTGCAGGCGCAGAACGCCCGCGAGGCCGCAAAGCGCGCAAGAGAGCTCACAAGGCGCAAATCGGCGCTCGAATCGGCTTCTCTGCCCGGCAAACTCGCCGACTGCTCCGAGCGCGACCCCTCTCAGACCGAAATATTCATCGTTGAGGGAGACTCGGCCGGCGGCTCCGCCAAGGAGGGCAGAGAGCGCAAATATCAGGCTATACTCCCGCTCTGGGGCAAGATGCTCAACGTAGAAAAGGCGCGGATCGACCGCGTTTACGGCAACGACAAGCTCACCCCCGTCGTCACGGCGCTCGGCACCTCTATCGGCGAGGACTTCGACATCACACGCCTCCGCTACGGCAAGATAATCATAATGGCCGATGCCGATGTTGACGGCTGCCATATCCGCACACTGCTACTGACCTTCTTCTTCCGCTTTATGCGACCGCTCGTCGAGCAGGGGCACATCTACATCGCACAGCCTCCGCTCTTCAAAGTCACAAAGGGCAAACAAGTGCGCTACGCCTTCTCCGACCCCGAAAGAGACCAATTTATCGAGGAGCTCGGCGGCAAGTGCGACGTACAGCGTTATAAAGGTCTCGGCGAGATGGATCCCGAGCAGCTCTGGGAGACCACTATGGACCCCGAGACCCGCACCATCTTAAAGATAACCCTTGACGACGCCGTTAAGGCAGACGAGACTTTCTCGATCCTTATGGGCGACAAGGTCAACCCCCGCCGCGAATTTATAGAAAGGAACGCGAAATTTGCTCAGAATCTCGACTTCTGATCCGCGAAGATTATGGAAGATCGTATTTACAGATATGCGTTTTCGTCAAAAGAGTGGCTCGAGGGCTTTGACCTCTGCTATAAGCTCTATAAGCGGAAATTCACCTATATAAAGGCGGCAATATTCGCCGTTCCCCTGCTTTTATTTATACAAAGCGTATATGTTGACCCATATTATACAATGGGTTATATATGTATAGCCATCTGCGCGGCGGCAGCGCTCTGCATTTTGATGACTCCCAAGCTCGAGCGCCGCTCATATGAGCACGCCGTCGAATATCTCGAAGGAGACAGCTACGAGCTGAAAGTCGAGGGAAGCAGGCTTACCCTCACCACCATGCCCGTCCCCGAGGACGAAGCTCCCCCGAAGCAGCCGACCGTCGTGGACATATCGGACAGGAGCTATAAGGGCATCGAGACCGAAGACATTTTCGGAGCGTTCACGAAATATGCGAGCATAGTCGTTCCCAAGGGCAGCCTTTCGGCCGACGAGCAGGAATCGCTGCGGCAGGTATTGATAACAAAGCAAGAGAAGACGGAAAATTAAGAAAGAGTGTGATTTTTTGTTTGCTGAAGATAAAAAGATAGTCTTAAAAGAGCTTAACGACGAGATGCGTCAGAGCTTTCTCGCCTATTCGATGTCGGTAATAATACAGCGCGCCCTGCCCGACGTCCGCGACGGCTTAAAGCCCGTCCACCGCAGAATACTCTACACGATGTATGAAGACGGCCTTACGCCGGATAAAAAATATCTGAAGTGCGCGACCACCGTCGGCGACACCCTCGGGCGCTACCACCCTCACGGCGACGCCTCGGTCTACGACGCTATGGTGCGTTTGGCGCAGAAATTCTCGATGAGATATCCTCTCGTTGACGGCCACGGAAACTTCGGCTCCGTTGACGGCGACCCGCCGGCCGCCTACCGTTATACCGAGTCGAAGATGGCCAAAATGGCGATGAATATGCTCACCGAC
>CANRLU010000025.1 GCA_947631535.1 uncultured Clostridia bacterium
AGCCCGTTCGACTCCAAAAGGGTCATCCAGGCGTAGGTCCTGAGCAGGAAGTTTATCCACATCGGGACCATAAGCAGGACTATAAATGTGGACTGGTTTATCGCGTTGACGCGGGAGATTATATATGCCGCGGGGAACGCTATCAAAAGGCATATTACGGTCGCGATTATCGCAAAGAGTATCGAGCGGAACAGCACCGACATATACTCCGACATCGCGAAGATGTTTTCAAGCGTGATATTTCCGTCTGGATTGGTAAAGGCAAAGCCCACTACCAGTCCGAGCGGGACGACGGTGAATATCAGCACCCATACCGCATAGGGTATCGCAAGCGCTCTCGGAGTCTTCATCATTCGTCCTCCGATTTGTGCATGATATGTATGTCTTCGGGGGTCACGTTCATGCCGATTATCGAGCCTATCTCCTCGCTCCGGGTTGACTGGATTATCCACTTGTAACCGAGGGCGTCCACCGTTATCTCATAGTGAACCCCCTTGAAGACTATATTTTCCACAACGCCCACTATTGCGCCCTCCTGCTGGGGGACGACCTTTATATCTTCGGGGCGGATAACTACGTCTACGAGCTCGTCTTTATCAAAGCCCTTATCGACGCATACGAATTCACGGCCGGCGAATTCCACAAGGAAGTCGCGGCGCATGATACCGTCGATTATGTTAGATTCGCCGATGAAATCCGCAACAAAGGCGTTCTTCGGTTCGTTATAGATGTCCTGCGGAGTGCCTATCTGCTGGATACAGCCGTCGCGCATAACGACAACGGTATCCGACATCGTCAGGGCTTCCTCCTGATCGTGTGTGACATAGATGAAAGTAATTTCCAGATCCTGCTGCATACGTTTAAGCTCGATCTGCATGTCCTTTCGCAGCTTAAGGTCGAGTGCTCCGAGCGGCTCGTCCAAAAGAAGCACCTTCGGCCGGTTCACCAGAGCTCTCGCTATTGCGATCCTCTGCTGCTGGCCGCCCGAAAGCGAATTTATCGAGCGCTTTTCGTAGCCGCGCATATTAACGAGCTCGAGCATTTCGCTCACCCGTCCTCTTATCTCGTCCTCCGGAAGCTTTTGTATCCGAAGTCCGAACGCGATGTTCTCATAAATGTTCAAATGCGGGAACAGCGCATACTTCTGAAATACGGTGTTGACCTGACGCTTATGCGGAGGAAGATTTTTAATATTAACACCGTTAAAAAATAGTTCACCGCTCGCCATTTCGGCGAAGCCCCCGATGATACGCAGGGTTGTAGTCTTGCCGCAACCCGACGGCCCCAGAAGAGTCACGAACTGCTTGTCGATGATATCGAGGCTGATGTTCTTGAGGATCTGCTCCCCGTCGTATTCAACGACAGCATTTCGTAAACTGATGATAGTATTTTCCAATTACTTTCTTTGTCTCCTTCGTTTTCGAAAATTCTTGGGCGGTCTGACCTCCGCCGCAAACATTATAGCTCTTTTTTATTATTATTACAATAACCTTAAAATAATTTTTCATTTCATACAAAAATCGACCCTTTCAAAACCTTTCTTTTTTAATATTGACCAAATAATTCCCCCGCAAGGTGGTTGAAATTTCCGAAAAAATATTATATAATATACACGGGACTGTTTCGCCCGCGATTTTTCTGCGGGTGCAAAATAAATCATCTTATCCTGAAGGAGTTTTTATATGAGCAAAACAGCGCGCTTTTTTGAAGGACTGAAAGGCAAAAAGGTGGCATTTATCGGCACCGGCGTGAGCCATAACGAGCTCATCACGCTTTTTCTCAAAAAGGGGATAGACGTTACCGTTCTCGACCGCAAGACCGAGGAGCAGTATGACGCCGAGCTTTTAAACAAGTTTAAGAGCGCCGGCGCGGGGTTTATCCTCGGAGAGGCATATCTCGATTCGCTCGCCGATTTCGACGTGGTTTACCGCACCCCCGGAATGTATTACAACCACCCGAAGCTTTTGGAGGCTCGCGAGCGGGGAGTGGTCATTACGAGCGAGATGGAATCCTTCTTCGAGCTCTGCCCCTGCCGCATCTTCGCGATAACCGGCTCCAACGGCAAGACCACCACCACCACCCTCATCTCGGAGTTCCTCAAGGCCGAGGGCTACACGGTCTGGCTCGGCGGAAACATCGGCAAGGCGCTTCTGCCGAGGATAGAGAGCATCTCTGAGGACGACTATGCCGTGGTCGAGCTTTCGAGCTTCCAGCTCATCTCTATGCGTCAGTCGCCCGATGTCGCCGTCATCACCAACATTTCGCCCAACCACCTCGACGTTCACCCGAATATGGAGGAATACATCGCCGCGAAGTGCAATATCTTAGACCACCAAAGCGCGTTTTCCCGCGCGGTCCTCAATCTCGACAACGAAGAGACGATGAAGCTCCGCGACCGCGTGCGCGGCAGCCTCAACCTCTTCTCAAGGCTCGAAAAGCCCGAGGTCGGCGCCTATCTCGACTCTTCGCGCAATATCTGCTACAGCGACGGCCGCAAGTCCGTTAAGATAATGCCCGCTTCCGACATAAGGATACCCGGCGAGCACAACATCGAGAACATTCTCGCCGCGGTCTGCGCCGTCTGGGGCGACGTCTCCGCCGAAACTATCGCCAAGGTCGCAAGAAGCTTCGGCGGCGTAGAGCACAGGATAGAGTTCGTAAGAGAGCTCGACGGCGTGAAATACTATAACGACTCCGAGGCCACGAGCCCCCAGAGCACCGCCGTCTGCCTGCGCTCCTTCGGAAAGCGTATAATCGTCATCGCGGGAGGATACGACAAAAAGATCCCCTTCGACCCTCTCACCGAGCCGATGAATCGGTTCGCCAAGGTACTCGTTCTCATCGGCGCCACCGCCCCGAAGATAGAAAAGGCCGTTACCGACACGCCTCTTTACGACCCCGCAAAGCTCAAGATACTCCACGCCGGCTCGATGCGCGAGGCCGTGGAGCTCGCCCGCGGGAACGCCGTTTCTGGGGACGTTGTCGCGATGTCTCCCGCCTGCGCGTCGTTCGACATGTACCCCAACTGCAAGGTGCGCGGCAGGGACTTCAAAGAAATAGTAAATTCGCTGAAATGATAAAGCTGCTTGAACAATTTGACGGCTCTGACCTGCGCAAATCCCACTATTCCGAGGCGATACTGAGCCACCTCGATGCCTATGGCACCGGCTTTGACTTCTGTCGGTTTTACGAGGTTTCCGAAAAGAAGCGGATAGGGATAATATCCGTGTTCAACGGCTCGGTCACCACCGACTTTCTGTCCGGCGCAAAGATCTCTCGGGCGGTGTGCCGCGAGATAGCCGAATTTGTTGACTTCCAGCAGCCCTATTCCGTAGAGCTTCCCCGCGAGCTCGTTCTTGCAAAGGGCTTTTCGGGGTACTCTTCAAAAGAGCGCGTGTTTTTCGACGTCCCTCCGTCCGGCTCTGCCGACGGTGTGACCGTTCCCGACCCCGAGGCCGTCTTTAAAACGGTCTATTCCGAAGGCGGAGACTACGGCCTATGGCTGACCGACACGATGCGCAGGGTCAATATGGGCCTGTCGCGGCTCTGCGGATACGAGAGCGCCGTGCTGACGGTCAGATTTATGCGCGGCGGCAGCGCCTATATCACCGACGTAGCCACCCCTCCCGAAGACAGGGGCAGGGGATATGCCGCAAAGCTTCTCGGAGGGGTTTCGGCCCTGCTTGCCGCCGAGGGCCTGAGCGCTTATCTTGCCGCGCCGCCCGAATCGGCGGGATATTACCGCAGGCTCGGCTGCCCCGAGTTTGCCTTAGACAGGATTTTTATAAAAAAACAGTAAACGGAGAATAAAAATGACGGATTTTTTTAATATCGACCCGAAACTTAAAGAACTCGCCGAAAAGGCGGAGGACGCCTGCAAGGCGGAATTTGCGCGGATAGACGATATCGCGCGGTATAACGGCGAGAAGGTCCTCGCTGCGTTTATAAAGAACAGCGTCCCCGAGACCGCCCTCCACGGGACTACCGGCTACGGCTATGACGACCTCGGCCGTGACCTTCTGGACAAAGTCTATGCCGACGCTTTCGGCGCCGAGGACGCCCTTGTTAGGTTCAATTTCGTGAACGGCACCCACACCATCTCGACAGCGCTCTTCGGGATACTCCGCCCCGGCGACAGGCTGCTTATGTGCACCGGCGCGCCTTACGACACGCTTGAAGAGATAGTCGGAAAGCGCGGAAAGCCGGGTAACGGCTCGCTCCGCGACTACGGGATAGAATATGAGGAAGTAGACCTTAGGCCCGACGGTATGCCCGACCTTGAGCGGATAGCCGAGAGGTCAAAGGGCGCGAAGATAGCCTATATACAGCGCTCGCGCGGGTATTCGACAAGGCCGTCATACACGGTCGGAAACATAAAGTCTATGGTCGAAGCGATACGCTCGGCCGACAAAGACGTTATAATTATGGTCGATAACTGCTACGGCGAGTTTGTCGAAAAGCTCGAGCCCTTAAACGTCGGGGCCGACATAATGATGGGCTCGCTCATAAAGAACCCCGGCGGCGGCATCGCCTCGACGGGCGGCTACATAGCGGGCAGGCGAGACCTTATAGAGCTCTGCGCCTACCGCCTCACCGTCGTGGGAATGGGCAAAGAGATAGGCGCAACGCTCGGGCGCAACCGCGAGATGTTCCTCGGCTTCTTCCTCGCGCCGCAGACGGTCGCCAACGCCGTGAAGACCTCGGTATTCGCCTGCCGGCTCTTTGAGAGCCTCGGCTATGAAACTCTGCCGAAGTCCGGCGAGCCGAGGGCGGATATAATCGCCTCGATACTCCTGAAAAACGAGGACGCGCTCTGCTCGTTCATCCGCGGGATCCAGCACGGCGCCCCGATAGACAGCTTCGTTACCCCCGAGCCCTGGGATATGCCGGGCTACGAATCCAAGGTGATAATGGCGGCGGGAGCGTTCACGATGGGAGCCTCCATCGAGCTTTCGGCCGACGCCCCGATACGCGAGCCCTACGCCGCTTGGCTCCAGGGCGGGATAACCTATCCCACCGGCCGTCTGGGAGTTATCCTCGCCGCGCAGAATATGCTTGACGAAAAAACAATAACTTTATAAGGAGAGATAATTATGGCGGAAGTCTACAAGGTATCAATCGCCGAGCTTGTAAACGAGCTTTCACTCGAGGTAGTATACAGCCCCGGTGAGCTCGACAAGCTCTATATCTACAACAACGATATCAACCGGCCCGCGCTTCAGCTCACCGGTTTTTACGAATACTTCAACACCGGAAAGGTCCAGGCGTGCGGCAACACCGAATTTGCCTATCTCAACGGGCTCGACCCAGAGATCCGCGCAAAATCGCTCGACAAGCTGTTTTCATATAAGTTTCCGGCGCTTATCGTCTGCCAGGATCACGATATCTTCCCCGAAATGCTCGCCGCCGCGCAGAAATACGAAGTCCCGCTTCTCAAGACCTCTCTCGGCTCCTCCGAGCTCCTTGCGAGGGGAATAGCCTATCTCAACGTACAGCTCGCGCAGAGGATAACACGCCACGGTGTTCTCATCGAGATATACGGCGAAGGCGTGCTGATAGTCGGCGAGAGCGGCGTAGGTAAGTCCGAGACAGCTATTGAGCTCGTAAAGCGCGGCCACCGCCTTGTCGCCGACGACGCCGTCGAGATAAAAAAGGTCTCGGCGATATCCCTTGTGGGCTCGTCGCCCGAGAATATCCGCCACTTCATCGAGCTCAGGGGCATAGGAATAGTGAACGTCCGCCGCCTCTACGGTATGGGCTCCATAAAGACCACCGAGCGCATCGACCTCGTGGTGAAGCTCGAGCCCTGGGACCCCGACCGCTTCTACGACAGAATGGGAGTGGACAGCGAATACACGAGCATTTTAGATGTAAAGGTCCCGAGCATTACAATACCGGTAAAGCCCGGACGCAATCTTGCGGTAATTCTTGAAGTCGCGGCGATGAACAACCGCGAGAAAAAGATGGGCTACAACGCCGCGCAGGAGCTCCTCGGGAACCTCGGCCTCGAGATGGAGGGCACCGAGACCGTCCAGAACTGGACAGATCTATGACCGGCGGCTTTGTTCCCGAGGCGGATCTTCACACTCACACCGTAGCTTCCACCCACGCCTACTCCACGATAACCGAAAACTGCACGTATGCCGCGCAGATAGGCGTAAAGTGCATTGCCTTGACAGACCACGGAATGGCGATGCCCGATTCGCCGCACGTCTGGCACATCGAAAATATGAGGATATTGCCTCGGAAAATTTGCGGCGTAACGGTATTAAAGGGAGTTGAGGCGAATATCCTCGATTATGAGGGGCGGCTTGACGTCCCCGAAAAGCATCTTGCCGGGGTAGAGTGGCTCGTCGCGTCTTATCACCGCTACTATATGGAAAACTTTTCCGTTGCCGACCCGAAGACGGTCACAGATGGCTATCTCAAGCTCTTTGAGCGATATAACGTAGACCTTGTCGGCCACCCGACGATCAAAAATTTCCCCGCCGACTGGGATATTCTCGTAAAAGCCGCCAAGGAGCGGGGCATACTTTTAGAGCTCAACGAGAGCTCGGTGGCAACGGGCAAAAGCCCGAAAGAAAACGTACGCGCCATGCTCGCCGCCTGCAAAAAATACGGCTGCTCCGTTTCGGTAGACAGCGACGCCCATTTTTGGAGCGCCATAGCAAAAGTCCCGCTTTCCGAGCGGATACTCAGCGAAGCCGATTTTCCGTCGGAGCTTGTAGTCAACGCCGACATCGGGCGGCTGCGCGAATGGGTGCACAAAAAGCACCCCGACATAGAAATTTGATCCACCTGCGAGGGAATGTTTATGACTCACCGTGAAAAGCTTGATTTCATCGCTTCTTCCGCCGAAAGGGCGGGGTGCAGGATACTTAAAGACGAGCCGCTTGCGGCGCACACTTCCGTCAGGACCGGCGGCAAGTGCGACCTTATGATCTTTGCACCGAGCTCCGAAGAAGCCGCAAGGCTGTATTTTCAGTGTAAAGATATTGGCCTTTACACTATGATGCTCGGCAACGGCTCAAACGTGCTCTTTACCGACGACGGTTTTCGCGGCGCGGTCATCTCGGCAGAAAGCGGTAAAGACGGTATCTCCTGCGACGGCGAAACTCTCACGGCCCCTGCCGGAGCCCAGCTCTCGGCACTCTGCAAAGCCGCGCTGGATAACGGTTTGACGGGTCTCGAATTTGCCTACGGTATCCCCGGGACGGTGGGCGGTGCGGTGTATATGAATGCCGGAGCCTACGGCGGTGAGATAAAGGGCGTCATCGAGAGCGTGAGAGCCGTTCTGCCTTCCGGCAAGGTAAAAGACTTTACGCCCGATGAGCTTAAGCTCGGCTACCGCACCAGCCGATTTGCCGAGAGCGGCGAGGTGATAGTCTCTGCGGCGTTTCGCCTCGAGCGCGGCAATAAAGACGACATAAAGGCCAAAATGGAGGAGCTCATAAAGCGCCGGCACGACCGCCAGCCGCTCGAATATCCGTCGTTCGGCTCGGCATTCAAGCGCCCCGAGGGAACATATGCTGGCCTCGTCATTGAGCAAAGCGGCCTCAAAGGCGCGACGGTCGGCCGCGCGCAGATAAGTCCCAAGCACGCAAACTTCATAATAAACCTCGGCGGCGCAACGTCGTCGGACATAATAGAGCTCATCGAGCTAACCCGCAGGACGGTCAAAGAAAAAACAGGCTATCTTCTTGAGCCGGAGGTGCGGCTGATACCCTTAAAGCCTGTAAAGTAGTGCTGCTTTACACTGAAAGGAAGACAAAATGAACATTGTAATTGTAACGGGAATGTCGGGAGCCGGAAAATCCAGCGCTCTCAACGTCTTTGAAGACCTCGGCTTTTACTGCATCGACAATATGCCCCCCGAGCTTCTTTCGAGCTTCGCCGAGCTCATAAGAAATTCCGCCCCGAAGACCGATAAAATATGTTTTGCCGTAGACGTCCGCTCGCGCGACCTCTTCTCGAAGTTCCGCGAGAGCATCGAGGGTCTGCGCAGCTCCGGCGTTGCCGTCACGGTTGTTTTCATCGACTGCGACGACGGCGTGCTCATCAACCGATATAAAGAGACCCGCCGCAGGCACCCGCTTCTGGACGAAGCCTCGGGCAACCTTGTCCGCGCCATCGAGATGGAGCGCACCGAGATCTCCGGCGCCAGGCAGCTTGCCGACATTTATATAGACTCCACCGACGTGCGCCCCACCGAATTCCGCAACCGCATACGCGGCCTGTTTTCCGACGCGAACGGCCGTATGATGATAGACGTCATCTCCTTCGGATATATGTTCGGCATACCCAAGGACGCCGACCTTGTATTCGACGTCAGATGCTTCGACAATCCGTTCTACGTCCCCGAACTGAGGCCCCGCACCGGCCTTGACGAGGAGGTCTACGATTTCGTTTTCGCGAATAAAGACGCCGTTGAGGTCTACGACCGCATCTACGGGCTCGTCACCGCAATGATCCCCCTCTGCGAAAAAGAGGGAAAGAGCCACTTTGTGGTAGCGTTCGGCTGCACGGGCGGGAGGCATCGCAGCGTGAGCTTTGCCCGCAGGCTCTCCGAGGCGCTCATAAAGGACGGCTGCGACGTCAGAGTCGAGCACAGGTGTCTTTTAAAATGAGCGGCGGCGAACTTTTTTCCCACAAGGTAAAGGCCGAAGCCGCTTCGGCGGTAACCGGAAGAAAGCGCTGCGAAGCCTGCCTTGCGGGTATGATACTTTTCAGCAGAGAGATGTCGCCCGACGGCATACTCTTGCAGACCGAAAACCGCAGCACCCGCGACCTTTTTGTCAGGCTCACCGAGCACATAATCGGCGAAGGTTCGGTTGCGGTCTCTAAGAATGACAGGGGGGCAAGGCCCCCGCTTTATTCGATGTCGGTGAGCGGGCGCGAGCGCCTCGCAAGCCTTTTTGACAGTCTCGGCATCGACCCTTGCGGCCCAAGGAGCGTCTCGATGATAAAGCCGCCCTCCGAACAAAACTTCGGGTCGTTTGCTGCGGGAGTTTTTTTGAGCTGCGGAAGCGTCGTCAGCCCCGAAAAGGGGTATCATCTTGAGTTCGTCGTCCCGACGGAAAGGCTTTGCCGTGAGCTCGGCGATATGTTTGCCGAAAGGCTTATGATATCCGGCGGGACCGTTTCGAGAAAGCGCGCGAGCGTCCTTTATTTTAAGGAGAGCGAGCACATCGAGGACATACTTACGCTTATAGGCGCGCCGAAGTCGAGCCTCGAGCTTATGAACGTAAAGATCTACCGCGATATACGCAACCGCGTAAACCGCGCCACCAACTGCGACACCGCCAACTGCGGCCGGCAGAACCGTTCGGCGCTTCGGCAGATAGACGCCATAAATAAGATAAAGGCCTCAAAGGGCGGGCTTTCAAAGCTTCCGGACGAGCTTGCCGAGCTTGCGCGCTTAAGGCTCGAAAATCCCGAAATGAGCCTTTCCGAGCTCTGCGCGATGTTTGAGCCGCCGCTTTCGCGCTCGGGCGTGAACCACAGATTTATGAGGATAGAGCAGATAGCCAAAGAAACAGAGGTTTAAGATATGCCGCAGTTCGTTCATCTTCACGTTCACACGGAATATTCGCTGCTTGACGGCGCCTGCCGCATCAAGCGGCTCGTTTCGCGTGCGTGCGAGCTCGGAATGACTGCTCTTGCCATAACCGACCACGGCAACGTTTACGGAGCCGTGGATTTTTACAATGCCTGCAAGGCGGCGGGGATAAAGCCGATAATCGGCTGCGAGTTTTACGTTGCCCCGAGAACGAGGTTCGACAAGGCCGGAAAGGCCGATATGCAGCCCTATCACCTCATTCTTTTGTGCAAAAACGAGGAGGGTTATAAAAACCTCTGCCGCCTCGTTTCCTATTCATATGTAGAGGGTTATTATTCCAAGCCGAGGATAGACTATGAGCTCTTAGAAAAATACAGCGGGGGGCTCGTCTGCCTTTCGGCGTGCTTGCAGGGCGAGGTCGCAAAAAAGCTCTCCTACGGCGACTATGAGGGCGCAAAAGAGACCGCCGCAAAATATAAGTCGCTCTTCGGAGAGGATTACTATATCGAGGTCCAGGACCACGGTCTTGAGGAGCAGCGGCAGATACTTCCCTATCAGTACAGGCTCGCGCGGGAGCTCGGCATAAAGCTCTGCGCTACAAACGACTGCCACTATATAAGTCGGGCCGACGCAAGGGCGCAAAAGCTTTTAATGTGCATTTCTACCAACACCACCGAGACCGACCCCGACGCCCTTACCTTTAAAACGAACGAATTTTATTTCAAGTCTGCCGAAGAGATGAGCGAGCTTTTTGCCGGTCACCCCGAGGCTATAGAGAGCACCCTTGAGATCGCGCAAAAATGCAATATGGAGTTCAGGTTCGGCGAGAAAAAGCTCCCCGGATTTTCCATAGACGGCGTGAGCGACAACAGGGCTTTCCTTACAAAGCTCTGTTACGACGGCTTTAAGCGCCGCTACGGCGACTGTCCTCCCGAGGGTGCCGCCGAGCGCCTTGAATACGAGCTTTCGGTCATCTCGGATATGGGCTTTGTGAATTACTACCTTATAGTGTGGGACTTCATAAGATATGCCCGCTCGCAGGATATCCCCGTGGGCCCGGGCAGGGGCTCGGGCGCCGGAAGCCTTGCCGCCTACTGCATAGGCATAACCGGCATAGACCCGCTGAAATACGGACTTTTATTTGAGCGCTTTCTCAACCCCGAGAGAGTCTCGATGCCGGATTTCGATATAGATTTCAGCTCCGAGCGACGCTCCGAGGTCATCGACTATGTAAAGCTGCGCTACGGCGTGGATCACGTTGCGCAGATAATCGCCTTCGGCACTATGGCGGCCAAAAACGCAATTCGCGACGTCGCCCGTGCTATGGCGCTTCCCCACAACGTTGCCGACAGGGTGGCCAAGGCGATACCTTTGGGCAACACCATCGACGAGGCGCTCGAAGCCTCTTCGGAATTCAAGGATATGTACCGCGAGAGCGAGCAGATACGCGAGCTCGTGGAAATGGCGAAGCAGGTCGAGGGTATGCCGCGACACTTCACCACCCACCCCGCGGGAATAGTCATCACCGACGGGCCCATCTACGATTACGTCCCGCTCCAGACGAGCGAGGGCCAGCTTATGACGCAGTATCACAAAAAGACTCTTGAAAGCCTCGGTCTTCTGAAGATAGACTTTTTGAGCCTGAAAAACCTCGCCGTGATACGCGGCGCGCAGGATATGATAAAGCTCAGGGAGCCGGATTTCGACATCGAAAACATATCCTATACCGACGTCGGAGTGTATAAAATGCTCTCAAGCGGCGAGACCTGCGGTGTGTTTCAGTTTGAATCCCCGGGAATGACCTCTACCATTACGAGCCTAAGGCCCGACTGCATCGAAGACCTTATAGCCGTCATAGCGCTGTACAGGCCGGGGCCGATGGAATCGAGGCCGACCTATATCCGCAACCGCCACGACCCCTCGCAGGTGAGTTACGACACTCCGCTTTTAAAGCCTATCCTCGACGTGACCTACGGAGTTGTGGTGTATCAGGAGCAGGTAATGCAGATATTTCGCTCTCTTGCGGGATATTCCTACGGCAGGGCCGACGTTATCAGGCGCGCTATGGCCGACAAAAACCGCAGCGCCATTGAATCGGAGCGTAAGATATTCATCTACGGCGACGGCAATATCAAAGGCTGCGTAAACAACGGCGTACCGGAGGATATTGCCAGCAGCCTGTTCGACAAGCTCTCGGCTTTCAGCAACTACGCCTTCAATAAGTCGCACGCGGCGGCATATGCCGTGGTCGCCTATCAGACCGCTTATTTAAAGCTCCACTATTTCAGGGAGTATATGGCCTCGCTCCTGACAAATTTCCTCGAAAGCACCTCAAAGATAATCGAATACACCGAAGAGTGCGCCTCTAAGGGGATAAAAGTCCTCGGGCCGGATATAAACATAAGCGGCGAGGGGTTCACCGCCGGCCCCGAAGGCATACGCTTCGGGCTTATGGCGGTAAAGAACGTCGGCAAAGGGCTCATCGACGGCGTTATAGCCGAGCGCGGGAGCGGCGGGCCGTTCGTATCGCTTTACAATTTCATATCGAGAATGTACGGCAAAGAGCTCAATGCCCGCGCGATAGAATCGCTCATAATGTGCGGCGCGTTCGACGGCTTTAAGCATAACCGCCGCGAGATGCTCTCGAATTACGACGTCATTCTTTCGGCCGTTACCGATTCAAAGCGGGGCAGCCTTGAGGGCCAGCTCGACCTCTTCGGCGAATATGACGGCGGGGGAGAGCCTCAGATACCGCCTGCCGAAGAATTTGCGCTTTCCGAGAGGCTCGAAATGGAAAAAGAGATGCTCGGGATATATGTTTCTGGGCACCCGCTCTCGGAATATTCCCCCTGGCTCGAAGCCGCCGGAATGACCACTGCCCGAAGGATCATCGACAGCATTGAGGCGGGGGACGGCGTATATAAAGACGGCTCCGAAGTTGAGACGATAGGCATACTCCGCACCAAAAAGATGTTTACCGCAAAAAACGGCAGGCAGATGTGCTTTACCGGATTTGAAGACATCTCGGGCGACATAGAGGTCATAGTATTCCCGAATGTTTACGAGCAGGCGAGGGGACTGCTTCAGGTCGGAGAAAAGCTTTATGTTAAAGGAAAGATATCCGTAAAAGAGGAGGAAGACCCCAAGATACTCGCCGACGTCGTAATGCCGGTGGACCGCAGGATAGAGGAGCTTTCGGGCAAGACCGTCTGCGTAAGGCTCAGCTCGGGCGACAAGGAGAAGATAGAAGCTCTTCGCGGGATATGCTCAAAGCACTCGGGGGATTCCGTCCTGACGGTCTATCTTTCCGACTATAAAAGGCTCACCGCTCTCAAGGGCGCCTCGAATGTAAAGCTCGACGGCAGGCTCCTTGAAGAGCTCGCCGAGGTCTTCGGACGGGCAAACGTCAGGCTGAAATAGGTATATTGTAAAAAATATCGGAACTTTTCGCATATAAAAACGCCCTCCGCTCCAAATCGGGAGCAGAGGGCGTTATAATAGTCCGATATTATCCGAAGAACTTCGGCATGCCGTTGAACATCACCCTGTGGATAGTGTTCTGGTCGTGCCAGCCGCCCTCGCGAATTATAAAGTAGCAGTTGCCGTCGGCAAAATTCTCAGCAAACTTGAATACGTCGCTGTAGTCGTCCTTTTTCATCGAATTGATCATAGGTCTCATATTCGGGCCCGCCATATCGTCGTTCGAGCCGACGCCGCAGTAAATATAGAAGTCCTCCCAATCGAAGCCGTAATCGCGGACGACGTTTGCAAGATATTCAACGGTGCCGTCGGGGTTATATCCTCCGGCGCCCTGGCCCAAGGCCCAGCTGTCACCCGCAACGGGCAGGAAGTATCCCACATATTCGAGGGCGTTCTCGAAGACCCACCAGGTGCAGGCGGCTCCCATAGAGAATCCGCCGAAGCCGCGGTGGAGCCTCGTCGCTTTTATTCCCGCCTTTGTGGGCTTTTCGAGGTAGGTGTTGTATTCGCTCTCGACGGCAGGTATAAGGTCGTTCACAAGCTCCTCCCAGAAGAACTTGCAGCACTGCGTAGCGTCGCCGTTATAGGGGTTGTTATACGACGGCGTGACGACTATACAGGGGTCAAGGTCGCCGTTGGCTATCATATTGTCAAGCATCTTTTTGGCGTTGTTTTCCTCAAGAAGTCCGCCGAAAAGTTCCTTTTCGCTTCCGCCGCCGCCATGCATCATATACATAACGTCGTATTTAGTCTCCGTGTCGGAAGCGTCGTAGCCGTAGGGGACGTAGACATACGCCTTTTTCTCGAATTCTTCCTTGTTGCCAGAATAGTTCTTCGTCTGATAGGTGATGCTTAAAAGTTTGCCGCCCTGATCGCATATGCTGAAATACTCGTTGGGAACCTCTTTGAACGCATTGTCCGGAAAATCGGTCTTTCTCGGGGTCTCTGCGGTCCCGCAGGCGGTCAGGCCGGTAGACAGAAGTACTGCCGACAGAAACAGTGTGAACAGCTTTTTCATAATATCCTCCTAAATTTTGCGCTTTGCGCAATATTCCGTTTGTAAATGTAATTTATATTATATCACAATTTTTCAGCATTTGCAAGAGGTATTTTTGAGAGCGATCCGGTATCCTTTTTAACACAGTTAGTGCGTCGCTTGCCCTCACCCTCTCTGAGGGCAATCTGATTGCTCCGCAATCAGATGCGTGGGCAGGGGGTGTGGAAACAAGAAACTTCGGCGCCCGCCGAAATATCCCCCGCCGTCAGGCGGCGAGCCCTTCGTTTGCCTCGCCTTGCTCGGCAAATGGGGAGCCCCCCGGCGAGGGTCTCCCCAATAAAAACTGTCCACCGGACGGATTCGGGCTACCCTCCTGATTTTTGTTTGGTAATAGGATTTCGCAGCCTGCGGGCTGCGACCATAGGCTTCTCTGCCGATGTACGCGAGGTTTTGTCCGTGAATACAAGCGGGCGGGCATTATTGCCCGCGAAGTATGAACGGATACAAAACCAGCTTGCATTGGACTCGTCGCAAGCCGAGATATGCGATTATTTCTCCGCAAGCACGAGCGGGCGGAGCCATATATGCCCGCGAAGTGCGAGCGGATAGAAATAACGCCTATCTTTTTGAAAAAGGCTTGACCTAAAACTTTTAAGTATTTGCCATTCCCTATACATGTGCCGAAAAAACCGCCGCCGGTCATCTTAGGCCGGCGGTGTGCTTATATTGATTTTTGGCTTATCCCATCAACCCGTCGAGTTCGTCGATAAGCTCGCCGAAGAGCTTAAGCGCGTTTTCGATAGGCTCAGGTGAGTTCATATCGACGCCCGCTATCTTGAGAAGCGATATCGGGTCTGTCGAGCAGCCGCTCGAAAGGAACTTAAGGTAATCCTTCACGGCGGGTTCGCCCTCTTTGAGAATTCTCGTCGAAAGGGCTATTGCCGCGCTGAAGCCCGTCGCATACTGGAACACATAATAATTGTAGTAGAAGTGAGGGATGCGCTCCCACTCATAGAATATCTCGGGGTCGTTCACGACGCCGTCGCCGTAATATTCGGCGTTGAGCTTCCCGTAAAGCGCACTGAGGGATTCGGCAGTAAGGCTTTCGCCGCGCTCGGCCATCTCGACGGTGAGCATCTCAAACTCGGCGAACATCGTCTGGCGGTAGAGCGTCGTGCGGAACTGCTCGAGGAAGTAATTTATAAGATAGGCGCGCTCTGCCTTGTCGGTAGTCTTCGAGAGAAGGTGCTGCATAAGCAGGGCTTCGTTGCAGGTCGAGGCGACCTCGGCTACGAATATGACATAATCGCTGTAGACGGTGGGCTGGTTCTTCATAGAGAGATAGGAATGGAGCGCGTGGCCCATTTCGTGAACGAGGGTAAACTCGCTGTCAAGCGAATCCTTGTGGTTCAGAAGAACATAAGGGTGGGGCTTCATTCCCGCGGAATACGCTCCCGAGCGCTTGCCGACGTTCTCGTAAACGTCTATCCAGCGGTTCTCAAAGCCCTCTTTCAGCATAGCGACATAGTCGTCTCCGAGTACCTGAAGAGCCTCAAGCGCGGTCTTTTTAGCCTCTTCGAAGCTCACCTTTTTGTCGGCGGAGGGGACGAGCGAGGTATAAAGGTCGTACATATGCAGCTCGTCAAGGCCCATTATCTTTTTGCGGAGTCTGACGTATTTATGCATATAGCTCATATTCTTGTGAACGGTGTCGATGAGGTTCTTATATACCGAAACCGGCACTTCGTTGCGGCTCAAAGAGGCCTCGAGGATAGAGGGATATTTGCGCACGCGGGCGCTGAATATCCTGCCCTTCACCTCGGCGTCATAAAGCGATGCGAGGGTGTTCTTGAACTGCTCGTAGGTGTGATAGAGCGACTCAAAGGCGTTTTTGCGCAGGACTCTGTCGGCACTTTGCACGCAGGGAATATAGGTGCCGTTGGTGAGTTCGTGCTCTTTGCCCTCCGAATCAACGGCGGCGGGGAACTTTATGTCGGCCCCCTCAAACAGCGAATAGGTGTTAGACGCTGCGTTTTTTACGGGCGAAGCCGCGGCGAGGATCATCTCTTCGCTCTCGCCGAGGGTGTGTTCGCGCTCGCGCCTGAGCCTGTCGAGTGCAAGGCGGTAGAGCTCAAGGTCCGGTTCTTCTTTATAGAACTTTTCCATCGTTTCGTCGTCTATCGAGATTATCTCGGGACTCACATAAGCCATCGCAGAGGAGTAGCGGACAAAATAGTTGCGCATCCTCGAAACGAAGTCCTGATATTTCGGATTTGTGGTGTCTTCATCGCCCCTTCTTGAGGCATAGCCGAATAAAGCCGAGAGTTCGAGCCCCGCCTCGTCGTCGTAACGCAAAAAGTCGAGCAGCGACTTTGCGCTCATAGAGAGTTTTCCGCGGAAAGAAGAGCCCTGCTCTATAAGCCTTTCGGCGTTTTTGAGGGCTTCCTCCCAAGCCTCATCGGTCGGGAAGATGTCTTCAAGCTTCCACTTGAATTCCTCGGCGATCTCGTCGCGCTTTAAAACCTTTATTTCTGCCATTTAAATCATCCTTTCGCAAAAATATGAATATATTTTAGCACCTATTTTCTGAAATGTAAAGGCATATTTAAATTTAAAAGTGATTTCGAGGGCTGAAAGCATATGCGGCTCTTTTGTGCGCGTATGCGCATAACTCTTGGGAATCAAGGCGCAGGGCATTTGGGTCGAGAGCGAAGCGAACGACAGATGCGGCGTGCAGGCAGTACGGTTTGAGCAAACTTTTGACGCCGCATTACCCTCGCCGGGGGTCTTCCCATTTGCCGAGCAAGGCGAGGCAAATGAAAATCCTGCCGCCTGACGGCGGGGAAAAATCGGCGGACGCCGATCGTTTTTGCTTCCCCACCCCAAACCCCTACCCCCTCAAGGAGGGGGCAGGGGCTTCACCCTGTCACCCTGGTCGTTCACCGTTCGGTGAACGACCGACCCCTCCCCTCAAGGGGAGGGGTATTTTAGTACCTCGATAGCACTTTCGGGGGTCGGATTATTGTGCAGCTCTTTCGGACATGCTCCTGCCTCGCCCGCGCTCCCAACTTGCCAAGCAAGCGAGGCAAATCTTCCGCTTTAAATTAAAACCCCGCTTAAAGGCGGGGTTTTCAATATCACTGCTTCTCCGGCGGAAAGCCGTTTTTATACATTCTTATCAGCGCCATAGTGTCTTTCATATCCCGCGACTTCACCGCCACGGTATAGCTGTCGGGCGCGTCGCAGTAAAGGCAGTTTACCGTTTCGCCGTAGGGTATCGCCTTGCGGTAGGTGATGTCGAACATATCCGCCTCGCCGCTGCGGTACACTTCTTCCGGCAGGATCTCTGCCGCGATGTCGAGATATTTCACGTTGTTGACGTGACCGTTCGGGTCAACGAGCAGGCGACCCGCCTTTATCTCGCGCTCGAAGCTGTATTCGGAGCAGTCCCGCAGTTTGGGGAGCCAGGCATCCTCAAAATTGCGGTGCTGCGGCTCGCTCTCGTATTTTGCAAAGACTTCCGGAGCCATTCTCTCAAGCTTTCCGAGCTTAACGTTCATTCTCGCCCAGTTTGAGATGGCTGCTGCCAAAAGACTGCCGTCGCCGCCGCGCAGCTCGAACTCTCGCGATGCAGTAATGCCCTTGAGTTCGCGGCTCCAGGTGCAGGCCGTGACAAAATCGTTGTATTCCGGACGCTTGATGACCTTTACGCGGTATGCGGTCAAAAACCACCTGCCGTAGGAGTCGCGATAGCCGTCGCCGACCGCCTCGCCCTGGAGGCAGCAGACGTTTTCAAACAGCCGGAGTATGGAAGCGTTGGTTATTTTCAGGTCCGGCCCGACGTCGGAGAACCCGACATAAAATTTTTGTGAGTAAACCAAGAATATCCCCCGTTTTCGTGATCAGAGAAGCGGAATACCCGCTTTTTTGCAGCCATCGCGGGTGTCTTTATCCCAGACCGATACCTGCACCTCGCCTATGTGAGCCTTTCCGAGCAGCAGCATGCAGAGCCTCGACTGCCCTATGCCTCCGCCGATGGTGAGCGGGAGTTCGCCCGAAAGCAGCATTTTGTGAAATTCGAGCCCCGAGCGCCATTCGCACTCGGCTTTTTTTAACTGCGCGCGCAGCGACTCGGCATTTACCCTTATTCCCATCGAGCTGAGCTCAAAAGCGCAGCCGAGCGTGTCGTTCCACATAAGCAGGTCGCCGTTCAAGGCCCAGTCGTCGTAGTCGGGGGCGCGGCCGTCGTGCTTTTCGCCCGACTTCATTTTGTCGCCTATGCCGATAATGAACGCGGTCCTGTGCTCGTTGAGCCAGGCGTTTTCGCGCTCTTTCGGCGAGAGCTCGGGATAGAGGTCTTCGAGCTCCTGAGCGGTGATAAAGCTCACCTCGCGCTCGAGACGGCAGGGGATATTGGGGTAAATCCTCGTGACGACCTCCGAGGTGTCGCATATGGCGTCGGCGATCTTGCAGACGACGCTTTTCAGGAATTCGAGATTTCTCTCTTCCGGCGTGATGATGCGCTCCCAGTCCCACTGGTCAACATAGATCGAGTGGAGGTTGTCGAGCTCCTCGTCGCGGCGAATGGCGTTCATATCGGTATATATACCCTCGCCGGGGTGGAAGCCGTATTCTTTCAGGGCCATTCTCTTCCACTTCGCGAGCGAGTGCACAACCTCGGCTCTTTCGCCGGTCTCCTTTATGTCGAAAACTACGGGCCGCTCGACGCCGTTGAGGTCGTCGTTAAGGCCCCTGCCTCCGTCCACAAAGAGCGGGGCCGAAGCCCTTTTTAAGTTGAGAGCACGGCAAAGGCCGATCTCAAATGTGTGTTTTATCAGACCGATAGCGGTCTGGGTCTCGTATGGTCCCAGCCTGGGGGAGTACCCCTCCGGTACGATAAGTCTGCTCATAGTGTCACGCTCCAATAAGTTATTGCTTTAATGCGGTATATTATGATATTATAGCCCCGCCGCGAAGAAATGTCAAGTGAAAGACGCTTCCTTTCACATAAAAACAGCTCGGGCAAAGCCGAGCCGTTTCAGCATTATTAAATCCGACGCTTCAGCTGTCGCTCTCGACGTAATAGAGGATATCCTCATCGGCGTCGTAAACGGCAAAGGTGAAATTCAGCGGCGGCGTGAAGTCGGGATAGGCATAGGGGTCGCCGCTCAGGGCGTGACCTTCGGGACTGCGGTCGCAATAGCAGTACCACCCGTTTTCGACCTTCGGTATCTCCGCCAAGGTGAACGGGCCCACGCCGCAAACGCCGCTCTCATTTTCATATTCGACTCCCCAGATGACTGCGGTAACGCCGTCGCTTGCGGGGAGAGGGTGCCAGTCGGGCGAAGCTTCTATCTCCTTTTCGACGCTTCCGTCCGAAAATTTTAGAACCGATACCCGCTCGCCGTCGCCGAGAAAGCCGCCGTGGCTGTCGGTGTCGGATATCACCTCGGCGGAGCGCACGTCGATTCCGAACACGCTGTCAACGGCGCCGATACACGCAAAGCAGGACGTAACCACGCCAAAAAGGATCAAAAACGCTGCGATGATTCTGAACAGTCTCATAAAATTACCCCCCTGTCCGCGAGCTTCTCTGTATTCGGCCTCAAAATTTTGCCTCAAAATAATACCAGTTCCCGCGAATACGCAATGTCTCGCCGCAGTTGCCGTCGGCGCTCCATTCCCAACGGTTTTCGCCGGTTTTTATCAGTTCTGCGACCGCGTTCTGAAAGGCGTAAGGAGCCCCGCTGCGGGAGTAGTAACAACCGTAATAGCTGCTGCCGTATGAAAAAAGAATAAACTCGGTCATATCTCCGTTTGCCCAAATATTAAAAGCTGTATAGCCGATGTTAGCGGGTATGCCTTCGTCCGACTTTATAGCCTGCTCGAGCGTCTCGCCGTTAAACATAACAAAGAGCGACACCCTCGCCCTCGGCATAAATGAAACCGTCAACACCACGATACATAAAGAGGTTGCAATGATCATCGCGGCGATATATAATACACTTCTCTTCATAAAAATCTCCGACTCGGACAGTTACATCACTTCGGCACCGTCAGATAACATATCAAAGGCCCCGAGACTACCAATATGACTAACAATATTATCTGTGCCAGCGGCACAAAGAGAAGTACACCCGCGGCGGTAAACCA
>CANRLU010000026.1 GCA_947631535.1 uncultured Clostridia bacterium
AAAGCCATACCCGATTGCTCGGATATGGCTTTGTATAAACTAATGAAATTAGTTTTGCACCCCTGACGGCAGACCGCCGCATTAAAATTTCTATTTTGCTGTTTTATGCGAGGCTGCCTAAAAGGCTGCTTTTAGTGGGTTTTATTCAACGGTAACGCTCTTTGCGAGATTTCTCGGCTTATCGACGTCGAGGCCTTTTGCGCAGCTCACGTAATATCCCATAAGCTGGAGCGGTATAACCGCGAGGCTCGCAAGGAAGAGATGATCGGTATTCGGGATATACACTGTAAAGTCGGCAAGGTCTTCAATGCTGTAATTTCCGTAGCAGGTAAGGCCCATAAGGTAGGCTCCGCGGCTCTTTACCTCCACCATATTGCTCACGGTCTTCTCATAAAGCTCCTGCTGCGTGAGAACGCTGATAACAAGCGTGCCGTCTTCAATAAGGCTTATCGGGCCGTGCTTCAGCTCTCCGGCGGCGTAGGCTTCGGAGTGAATATAGCTTATCTCCTTCATCTTCAGGCTGCCCTCGAGGCAGACGGCGTAGTCTATCCCCCTGCCGATGAAGAAAGCGTCTTTAACGGCGGCAAACTTCGCCGCAAACCACTGTATTCTCTCCTTGTCTTCAAGGATCTTCTCTATCTTCTTGGGAATGGTCTCAAGCTCGGCAACGAGCCTGAGATATTCCTCCTCCGATATCTCGCCCCTCACATATGCAAACTGTATCGCGAGCATATATCCCGCTGCGAGCTGGCAGCTGTAGGCCTTTGTGGTCGCGACCGATATCTCGGGACCTGCGAGGGTATAAAACACGCTGTCGGCCTCTCTGGCTATGCTCGAACCGACTACGTTCACAATGCCGAGGGTCTTCGCGCCGCGCTGCTTGGCCATTTTAAGCGCCGCAAGACTGTCGGCCGTTTCACCCGACTGGCTTATAATTATCACGAGGCTGTCCTCGCGGAGCTTCATTTTTCTGTATCTGAATTCCGAGGCGAGCTCTACTCTCACCTGAACGGAGGTGAGCTCTTCTATGACATACTGTATCGCCATTCCCACGTGATAGGCCGAGCCGCAGGCGACAATATATATCTGCCTGAGCGCCGATATGTCTTCGTCTTTTATTCCCACAGCCGAAAGGTCTATCCTGCCGTCTTTTACGAGCGAATTTATCGTGTCGCGAACGGCTTTGGGCTGCTCGTGGATCTCTTTGAGCATAAAGTGCTCGTAGCCCGACTTTTCGGCGGCTTCGGCGTCCCACTTTATCTCTGCGGGCTCTTTCTCTATTTCCTCGCGGTCGATATTATAGAACGTAACTTCGCCCTTTTTAAGGCGCGCGATCTCAAGGTCGCCCACATAGTAAACGCTGCGTGTATATCTTAATATCGCGGGAACGTCGGATGCAACGTAGCTTTCGCCGTCGGCAACGCCTATTATCATCGGGCTGTCCTTGCGGATGGCGTATATCTCGTCGGGAAAGTCGGCAAACATAAGCTCCATAGCATATGAGCCGCGGATACGGGTCATAGCGCGCGCAAGGGCGTCAACCGGCCCGAGGCCGTATTTTTTGTAGTAGTAGTCAACAAGCTTTACGCCCACCTCGGTATCGGTGCGGCTTTTAAAGGAATATCCGCTTTTTATGAGCTTTTCCTTGAGCTCCTGGTAGTTTTCTATGATGCCGTTGTGAACGCCTATGACGTTCTGATCGTCGCTCGAAAGCGGGTGGGCATTCGTGACGGAGGGCTCGCCATGGGTGGCCCAGCGGGTGTGGCCTATGCCGCATGTGCCGACAACCGCCTGCCCCTCGTTGGTCATCTCCCTTAAAATTTTGAGCTTTCCCTTAGCCTTTACTATCTCTGCGGGAGAGGTGCCGTTTCTCACGGCTATTCCCGCCGAATCGTATCCGCGGTATTCAAGCTTTGAAAGGCCGTCCAAAAGTATGGGAGCGGCCTGCTTCTTTCCGGTAAATCCTACTATTCCGCACATATCTCTTTCCCCCTTATACGGCGTGACCCTTGCCGACTATCGTCTTCACTATGCCGTCAACGTATCTGCGGCATATCTCTTCGGTCTCCGCCTCTGCCATAACCCTTATCAAAGCCTCGGTGCCGCTCTCGCGGACGAGTATCCTTCCGCTGATGCCTATTTCTTCTTCGGCCTTTTTGATCGCCTCCGCAACGTCGGGATCGCTAAGTACGGCGGCCTTATCCTTTACCTTCACGTTTTCGAGCACCTGCGGGTAGATCGTCAGCTCTTCGCAGAGCTCGCTCATTTTCTTCTTGCTCGCTATCATAACTTCCATCATCTTGAGGCTCGTGAGTATTCCGTCGCCGGTGGAAGCGTATTTCGAGAAGATTATGTGCCCCGACTGCTCGCCGCCGAGCCTGCAGCCGTTTTTCTGCATATATTCATACACATATTTGTCTCCCACGGCGGTTTTGGCGTAACCGATGCCCTGCTCGTCCAGGGCCTTATACAGCCCGAAGTTAGACATCACGGTAGTCACCACCGTGTTGGTCAAAAGCTTTCCGCGGTTCTTCATATATTTTCCGTAGATGTAAAGAATGTGGTCGCCGGTGACCGCTCCGCCCTTTTCGTCAACGCAGAGACAGCGGTCGGCGTCGCCGTCATAGGCAAATCCGACGTCCAGCCCGTTCTCGACCACGAATTTTTGGAGATTTTCAAGGTGAGTCGAGCCGCAGTCTTTATTTATGTTTATTCCGTCGGGCTCCGCGCCGACAACGTAGGTTTTGGCGCCGAGCGCGTCGAACACCGACTTCGCTATGTTCCAGCTCGAACCGTTGGCGCAGTCGAGGCCCACTTTTATCCCCTTGAAGGAATATATTCCCAGAGAAATGAGATAGCCTATGTAGCGGTTTCGGCCCGAAACGTAGTCCACCGTTCTGCCTATGTCTTCCCGAACGGCATATGTGGGTTCGCTGCCGCCGAACGCGGTAAGATCACCGTCGAGGTAGTCTTCAACGAGGGATATTACCTCTTCCGACATCTTTTCGCCGTTGGAATTTATAAGCTTTATGCCGTTGTCGTAATAGGGGTTGTGGCTCGCCGAGATCATAATGCCGCAGTCGAACTCGTCGATCTTTGCGATATATGCAACCGACGGAGTCGTGGTGACGTGAAGCAGATATGCGTCGGCTCCGGAAGAGGTGAGCCCTGCTGCAAGTGCGTATTCAAACATATAGCTCGAACGGCGGGTATCCTTTCCTATAACTATGCGGGCGTGCTCGGAAGAGCCTGCACGGCGCTTCAGCTCGCCGTAATACCACCCCAAGAACCTGCCGACCCTGAAAGCGTGGTCGGCCGTAAGACCGATGTTGGCCTCGCCGCGGAAGCCGTCGGTGCCGAAATACTTTCCCATCAAACTCATTTCCTTTCAAAGCGTATAGAAGATATTATACAGTATAGCGTAGAGATTGTCAACGAGGATTTTTGCGAATTTGACCGCTTATCTGCGGACATTTTTGCAGATGCCGCAGATTTTTGCTTTTCCGACATAAACTCTTACCCTCAAGCGGATTGGTATTTATCCCCTTGATATCACCCGATGGTTGAGCCCCGACTTATCTCCTATAAATCCACGCCTTTGCGCTGAAATCGCGCTCGGCTTCGCCGAATTCCGCGACCGTTTCCGCGCCTTCGGGGAGTATCTTCTCGGGAAGCTCGGAATTTTCGAACCTATGCAGCACGGCAAGCCCTTCGCCGTCGTGCTCCCTTAAAACGAGCTGGCAGCCGGTCGGGCGGTTATAGCTCTTTGCCGTGCAGTTCAGCAAAACCGTTTTGCCGTATTTTATTATGCCGGCGGCACGGCGGTAAAACGCCATTCCCTCGTCAACTATCGCCCACTGCTCCTCCGAGAGGTCGTAGATGTCTCCGCTTAGGCACATTCTTCCCAAAAGCGCCGCCGCGAGCGAATAGTGCAGCCTGTCGGCATCGTCGGTCCTCCTCAGCACCGCCCATATCTGGCTCTGTTCCGGCTTTATGACCCTGTGAAGATTTGCGGCGATTATAGGTATCGCCTTTGTCTCGTGAGCGTCCGAAAAGCTCGCCTGGCTTGCAAGCTCCATAAAAGGCGGCACGAGTCTGTGCCCGCCGCTCGAACAGTTTTCTATAACTATCCCGGGTATCTCCTCGGCTATCCTTGCGAAGAATTCCTGCGAAGCTTCCGCTTTGCGCCTAAGAGCCTCGCCGAGGCTTTCGGCACCGTCGCAGCCTACGCCCACTGTGTCGTTATAGTCGATCTTGATATATCCGAATCCGCAGTCGCGAAGCCTCTTTATGACCTTTTCAAACAGATATTCCTTTACCCACGGGTCTTCCATATCCCAGAATCTGCGCCCGCCGACGGTCAGCGGCACGCCGTACTTTTTGAGCAGATGCGAGGGGTCGTTGAAATGTCTGCACCCCCACGCCAACGCTTCCGGCTCGAACCACAGCCCGGGGATCATTCCCTTTGAGCGGATATAGTCGGCGATGGGCTTCATTCCGCCCTCAAAGCGGCTTTCGTTGACCTCCCAGTCGCCGACGCTTTCCCACCAGCGCTCGGTACCGTACCAGCCCGAGTCGATAACGAGATATTTTATCCCCTTGCCGGCGATTTTGTCGCATATTCTTTTGACGTTTTCAAAGCTCGGGTTGCCCCAGGTGGTGCAGTATTCGTTGAAAACTATCCCCATATCCGAGTCCACCGGCGAGATTTTCGGTCTCTGCGCCTTAACGAGACTGTCGCAGACGTCTTCGAGCGAGTTTCCGAACGCCGCGGCCGCCCTCGGAGCCTCGAAGCTTTCCCCGGGTGCGAGAGTTTTTCGCCACTGTCCGAAATCGGCGTCGGCAAGGCCGCCCACCGCCGCAAGGGTGTCGTCGTCCTTGCATAAAAGCTCTATCTGCCACGACGCCGCGCAGTAAAGCTGTATTCCCACAAATTCGCCCGTTTCGCTGTTTTCGAGCGCGACGAACGGGAAGTATTTTCTCACCGGCATAGAGCCCGTGTTTCCGAACTTTTCAAATCTTAAGCCGCAGCGGTTCCACGACGGTTCTAAGTGCAGCTCTTCGACAGTTTCGGTGCGGAGTTTTCCCTCGGCGCTCCAAAAAGACTGCAATCTGTGGACCTTATCCGCAGCGATATTTCTTATCGCGACCGACGCGAGCATTTCGACGGTTATCTCGCTGCCGGAGCCGTTAAAGAGAGTCGTAGATAAAATAAGCGCGCCGCCCCTGCGCTCCCGCGTCTGGGTCAGCCTGACTCCCTCCGGCGTCTGCCAAACGGTTTTGTCCTCCGTCTCCGAGATCTTTTTAAGCCGCCCGACCGTTTCGCTCGAAGTCATCGTGGCCCCGCAGGAAAAACCTCCCGCGTAGCCGTCGCCCGAAAGCTTTAATTCCGCGTAAAATTCCATATTGCGCCTCCTAAGCCGTTTCTATAACTATATTAACGTCATCTCTGCCGTTTAAAACCTCTTTCACCTTTTCCGCCTGCTCCTCTGTGCAGTATATTTCGCGGAGATTGGGCATATTCGCTATCGCGCCGTAATCCTTAACGCTGCAAGCCGTTATCCCGAGATTGGTTATGCTCTGCGAGCCTTCGAGCGGAGAAAGGTCATACACCGAGCCGTATCTGAACGTAAAATAGCTCAGCTCGGGGAAGTAGTCGCACACGTTTTCCACCGAGCGTATGCCGCAGCCGTCGAGCACGAGATCCCTAAGCTCGCTCAGCTTCGAGAGGCGATCAAGATTGCCGAGGCTGTAGGCCTCCCAGAGGTAAAGATGCTTGAGCCAGGTCATTTCCGAGATAATGTCAACTGCCTCGCTTGTGGCAGGACGCAGTCCCAAAAAACTAAGGCTCTTCATATCGGCGAGCGCGGAAAAGTCGCGAAGCTCGGGGCAGTCGTGCAGTTCGAGCCTCGTAAGGCCGGATATCTTCGCTATGTCGCTGAGGTCTTCTATATCCGTGGCGCCTATCCCAAGGCAGCTTAGGCGGAAAAGTCCCGAAAGCGCCGAAACGTCTTTCAGCGGATTCGAGCTTAAATAGAGCGTTTCAAGGGTGGTCATATTTTCAAGCGGCGTCACGTCGGATATATTGTTGCCGTGCAGAAAGAGAGTTACTATATTCATTCCCTCGAGCGGCGAGAGGTCGGAAATATTCTGATTGCACAAAATCAGCGTGTTGAGATTATGCATATTTGCTATATCTTCGAGCGAAGATATGCTGCCGAAGCCCTTTACCGTTCCGCCGCACACGCTTATCTCGTTGCCGTGTATCATTATGTCTTCGGGCGAGGTAACGCTTTTTGACCCCGCGAGCATTATCTCGGTGATGCCGTCAAGGTCGCTCTGGGTTATTTCTCCGGTATCCCTGCCGAGTATCCGCCTTACTTCGCTTTCGATATAAGGGTCGGCAAAGCTGTAGGAGACGTTATCTTCAGCTGCGTCTTCATATACGCCCTGCTCCTCCCTGAAATCGCCGTGTATCAGACCGGGGAGGCATACCGAAGCCGCCGCTATGACCGCCGCCGACACTGAGAGTATCGATGCCGCCTTTACGGCTCTGCCCGCTGCGCCGCCGTCTCCGCAGAGCTTTGAAAGCACACTTTCGAGCTCCATAGCGTTGCGGTATCTGTCGGCCGGAGAGAATTCGGTGCAGCGCTTAACAACTTTCGCTGTGCTGTGGGGCATTTTTGAGGTATCTATCTTTACCGAGCCGGTGATAAGCTGGTTTAAAAGGACGCCTATCGCGTAAACGTCGGAGCGCTCGTCGGTCTGAGTATATCCGAACTGCTCGGGCGGAGCGGTCAGCGGGGTGCCGAGCACCTGCGTATCGCGCTCGCAGCCGCCGTCAAACTCCCTTGCTATCCCGAAGTCAACAAGATATATCCTGCCCTCGCCGTCGATGATAACGTTATCGCATTTTATGTCGCGGTGAATGACGGGAGGCTCCTGCGAATGAAGCCTTGAAACTATGCGGCAGAGCTCTGCGGTTATAGCTGCCGCCTTTTTCGGGGCAAACGGCCCCTCCGACTCGACGTATTCCGCAAGGCTCACGCCCTCTATGTATCTGCGCAAAAGGTAATACTGCCCCTCGCGTTCAAAGCATAGGCATACTCCGGGAACGCCTCTGCCCGCAAACTTTGCAAGCATACGCGCCTCGTTTTCAAGCACCTCGCGGCTGCCCGTTTTGAGGAGCAGCCTGCGGTCGCAAATTTTGTCGTAAAGGATATAAACCGAGCCCTTCGCACCGCTTTTCAGCCTCGCGAGGACTTCCATATCCGCGCCGTCTCCAAGCTTAAACAGCGTATTTTCGTTTTCTTCGATCGATCCAGCCATCTCAAATTATCAACCGGCACTGCCGAAAATCTAAGCCGCCTCGGTAACCCTCGGCAAATTGAATGATACTAAAAATAATAGCAAATACTGCGAAAAATGTCAAGCAATGGGAAAAAAGAGTGCGGACTGCCCTTACAAAAACAGCCGCCTTCCGGTAACAGTCTTGCGTGATTTCAGCACATAAAAAGATATCCCGCCGTCTCTTATTAGAGGCGGCGGGATCTCGAGGAACTTAAATGAAACGGTATCAGCTGCGCTTTTTGCCGAATACAACTGCTGCCATAGATATTGCCACGGGGAGAAGCATAAATACAGCTCCGGTGTCGGGCGAAGCTTCGGGCTCTTCCGCGGCAGTGTCGTCAGGGGCTTCGCTTTCCGAAGAAGCGTTATCTGCGGCGGAGTCTTCAGGCGGGGTCTCGGGCTCTGCATCGTCGGCGGGAGCCGTATCCGCAGGAGCTTCCTCCTCGCTTTCCTTTGAGACTGTGAGAGAGACGAGCTTGAAATTATCGAGATTTGTGTTGTAAGACGGTCCCTTGAAGATTATGCAGGTGGCAGTGTCTACTCCCTTGCCGTCAACATCGGTGCAAACAAGGTCGAATGTCAGGTCAAAGTCGCCCGCGGTGAAGCCGCCGTTGGTGGAAGCATACCAGAGCGCTCCCTCGGTAGACTGCGCAAGGGTGGACTGCGAATCGTCGCCGAGCCAGACCCTGAAATCACCGTCTGACGAACCTACCGCATGAACGGTTACGGTTTCGCCGGCCTTTACCTCAAACGGCAGGTCTATACCCACAAGACCGGTGCTTATTCCCTGAACGACGTCTCCGCCGTCGGTCCATTTCTGAGCGCTGATATCTACTTCTGTTGCAAACGCCGAAATGCTTAAGGCTGCAACCAGAATAACAGCCGTCAATACTGCCGTAATTTTCTTTAACATTATAAAAACCTCCTGTATTTCAATATGACCCATACGGGTCTATTTGAATTATGACATTACTTTGTCATAAAGTCAACGATTTACTGAACGATACTGTGATTTGCAATAAACACGGTTTATTTTGCAATAAATCAGTCCTGACCCTTTTTAACGGTAAATACTGTCGCGGAATCGCTTTCAAGCCCGTCAGAGCGCGCCGTAACGGTAAAGCTTCCGGTTTCTTTTGTTGACTGCACTATGACGAGAGCCTTGCCGCTAAAGGCTTTGCGCTTCCACACTCCGTCGGTGTCTTTATATCTTTCCCGCGAGACGGCGTTGCCGTTGTCAACTCCCACTATCTTCCCGTCGCCCTCTATTTCAAATGTGATGAGGTTTTCGGCGAGCGGCATAAAATTGCCGTCCTCGTCGGTTATGTCAACTTCGATATAGCAGAGGTCCCTGCCGTCGGCGGTTATCTCAGCCTCTTCGGGAGCAAGCCTTATTTTTGCGGCTTTGCCGGCAGTCACTACTCTGTCCCGCGCGATCTCGTTTCCGTCTTCCCCGTATGCAACGGCTTCTATGACGGTTCCCGCCTCGTAGCTCCATTCGAGCGCCCATTCGAGATACAAAGCTTTTGAAGTTTCCGACTGTTGGCGGTATTCGAGCCCGTAATCGGTCGTTTTTACGGTAAAGTTCTTTTTGCCGAGCGATGCGCCGTTTAAAAACAGCTCCACCGACGGCGCGTTTGAATATACCCTTATCGGTATCTTTCCGACATCTTCGTCGGAATATTCCGCTGTTTCGCCCTCATTAAGATATTCAAGCTCCGACTTATCGGGATATGTCACCTTTTTTCGCAGCGCGTCGTTTTCCCAGTTCCAGTGCGGCAGAATATGCACCATCGGAGCCTCCTCGGCGTCCGTCCATACGCTCTGCCAGAGGTAATACTCGTCTTTCGGGAACCCCGCCGTATCTACCGCTCCGAAATACGAACTCTTCGACGTCCCGTAATAGGGCGCGGGCTCGCCGATATAGTCAAATCCGGTCCATAAAAACATACCCGCGATAAACCGCCTGTCGCGGTTGAATATCCAGGCCTCGGCAGCGTTCCGGCCGTATCTTGCCGAGCTGTTGTCGTATGACGACACCTGCCCGCGGGTCACCTCTTCCGCCTGATTGCCCATAACATTGTCGGTAACGTGGCTGCCGTTTATCCACGGCGAGGAATAATATCCCCTTGATTTGAACGCCGAGCAGCATTCCGAACCGAATATCTTCCAATCGGGGTGTTCGGCATGAAGGCTGTCGTAATACGCTTCGCCGTAGTTTAAGCCCGCCATTCCGCCTATGGCGTCGATGTTTGCGGCTATACCGTCGGCATTGCCCCAATCGAGCTTGAACTTGTTTTCACCCATAGCCACCGGACGGTCGGGGTCTGTTTCGGACACCCACCCTGCGAGCCGTGCCGCAAATTCGGCATTATCGGCGCTGTTGGTCTCGCTGACCTCGTTGCCGATCCCCCACAGGATAACGCAGGGGCTGTTGCGGTCCTTTTTCACTATACTCTGAATATCGAACTGCGCCCAGATGACGTCCTGCCCGACTCCGGGATAGGTGCAGGGCTTCATAAACCACTGCCTTGAATAATCCTGCTCGTTTTTGCCTTCCCACCAGCTGTCAAACGACTCCTCCATAACAAGAAGTCCCATCTCGTCGCAGAGGCGGATAAAATCCGGATCCGCAGCGTTGTGAGAAGTCCGCACGGCGTTTGCGCCCATTTCTTTCATTATAACGAGCTGCCTTTGCATTGCCGACTCGTTTGCTACGGCGCCGAGCGCTCCCTGGTCGTGGTGGAGGCACACTCCGTTGAGCTTCATATATTCCCCGTTGAGCGAAAATCCGCCGTCGGGGTCAAATTCAAACCACCTGAAGCCGAAGCGCGTGTCATAGGTGTCCACTATCTCTCCGTCCGAGATCACCTCCGTGCGCATAATATAGAGCGTCGGGGAATCCAAAGACCACAGCTGCGGTTCTTTGGCGGTCATATTCACGGTGAGCTCCGCGCTTTCGCCGGGCTTAAGCTTCTTTTTGCCGCTTGTTTTGGGCTCGGATCCCGAAAAAGGCGAGCCGTCATAATTGAGCAGCGTCTGCCGCACCGACACCGCGGCCTCTTTATCGCTTTCGTTGACTATCTCTGCCGCCGCTTCAACGGTGACTTTTCCCCTTTCATACTCCCGCTCAAGCTTCGGCGTCCTTATATGGGTCCCCCATTTAGGAATATGAACGCTTTCCGTGACCGTCAGCCTGACGTCGCGGTATATTCCGCTGCCGGTGTACCAGCGGCTGGTAACCCCTTCGCCCTGCTCTCCGGTGGGATTTTTCACTCTTACGGCGATAACGTTTTCGGTAACGCCGTCGCATATGACAAGGTCGGTGATGTCGTATGAAAAAGGCACATAGCCGTTGGGATAAAAGCCCGCGCTTTTTCCGTTCACAAACACAGTGGAATTGCAGTAAACGCCGTCAAATTCTACCGATATGCGCTTTCCTTCATAAACCTCAGGCAGTATAAAATATTTGCGGTACCAGCCTGTGCCGCCCGGGAGCGCGCCCACGCCGGTTGCAACATCGGAACTGAAGTCGAGTTCTATGCTCCAGTCGTGCGGAAGGTCAAGCTCTCGCCACCCGTTGTCGTCATAGTCCGTAAGCTGCGGCGTACCTTCCGGCTCAAGCATAAACAGCCAGTCGGCGTCAAAGTCGCTGCTTCTTTCCGCCAAGCCCTCGCGGTATCCGATATCGGCAGGACCCCCGCATGAGCAGAGCGTTATCATCGCGGCAAGAATAACGGCACAGAGCATCGTTTTTATCGCGGCTTGCATAAATCATTCCTCCTCTGATGCCATTATACCCGTTTTGGCAGACTGATTTATCGCAATATCCTGCACGATTATTGCAAAAGCCTCCCCAAAATCGGGGAGGCTTATATTATTTCGGAGCTTTTCTCACCGCTTTTGCATATCTTCCGGGAGATTCTCCCACCATTGAGGTAAAGCATCTTATAAAGCTCGAGTAGTTTTCAAATCCGCAGTCATAACACGCTTCGGTCACGCTGCCGCCCTTTTCGAGCAGCTCTTTTGCCTTGTTAATCTTCGTTTCGCGAATATACTGACTTAGCGTGAGGCCGGTATGCTGCCTGAAAAGCAGGCTGATATGCGAAGCGCTGACATAAAAATTCTTTTCTATGACCGCGGCATTGAGATTTTCGGCGTAGTGCTCTTCGATATATGCCATTACGTCTCTGACTACCGAGGGCATAAGATTCACTCTGTCTTCACGGGTAAGATGGCAGTTTTCGTCGATGAGCAGAAGCAAAAGCTGCGTATAGGCGTTGACGGCTATATCGTCGCCGTAGCGGGAATTTTTGAGAGCCTCGTGTATCTTTCCGGAGTAATGGCAGAACTTTTCAAAGTCTTCCTCCGAGAGGTGCATAGGCTCATGCGGCTTTGAAAGGCAGGACGAAAGATCGGTCCGAGCGCTCGAGAGCCGCTCGACCAAAGGCTGCTTTATGTTTATAACGATTCTTTCGTATTCCGACGTGCCGTCATCGGTGCTCCTCATTCTGTGGCCGGTGTTCGGAGGGACTATGACAACGTCTCCTGTCATAAGCTCGTAGCCCCTGTCTCCGAGATAGAAGCATATGTTTCCGCTGAGCAGAAGATATATCTCATACCCGTTGTGACGGTGATATGGGGTGTGCTGGAATCCGCCGTTGCACTTGTGCAGGCAGATAATGTCTTCGTTGTATATCTCGCTTTCTATATCGCTCACGTTTTCACGACCTTTCGCCGGCAGGAACATGTTATCATATTTTATTCAAGTGTTGTACTACCTCGTAAACACATATCCTCTTTCTTCGTCGGACTGCTTATGCGCGGCGGCTCCGGCGCGGTTATATGTCTCGGTCAGACGGCGGATCTTCGCGGCAAGGTGCCCGTCAAGCTGCTCCGGAAGTATCCTCCAACGCCAGTTCTGCCCTACCGTTGAGGGAACGTTTATCCTCGCCTCGTTGCCGAGCTCCAAAAAGTCCTGGGGCTGGGCAATAGCCGTCTCCGCCACCGAAGACCACGCGAGCCGCAGAAGCGCCTCGGGGATCTCCCTGCGCGACTTCACGCCGCAGTAGTCGAGACAAAAGCTGAGTACACGTCCGGAAAGGCCGTCGGCCCAGCCTTTGGCTGTGTCGCTGTCGTGGGTGGAGGTGTATATCACGCAGGCCGGGCTTTTGAGATTGCAGGGCAGATACTCCCCCTGCGCCGAAGGGTCAAAGGCAAATTGCAGCACCTTCATTCCGGGGTAGCCGGTGTCCTTTAAAAGCTGAACAACGTCGTCGGTGATAAATCCGAGGTCTTCGGCGATTATCTTTTTCGGACCGAGCCAGTAATTGGTCGAATTGAAGAGCTTCATCTTCGGGCCCTCGCACCAGCGGCCGTTCACGGCGTTCTTATCCCCCGCCGGAACGGAATAATACCCCGCAAACCCGCGGAAGTGGTCTATTCTGAGAACGTCGTAGACGCCCGTCGCAAAGGCTATGCGGTCTATCCACCACTTATAGCCGTTCTGCTCCATATCCTTCCAGTTGTACAGCGGATTGCCCCACAGCTGCCCCTCGAGCGCGTAGCCGTCGGGCGGGCAGCCCGCCACATTCACCGGCCTCTTATTTTGGTCGAACTCAAACAGCTCCGGTTCGAGCCATGCCTCAACGCTGTCATAGGCGCAGTAAATAGGCATATCGCCTATTATCTCCACGCCGTTTTTATTGGCATATTCTTTCAGCGAGAACCACTGCATGAAAAATTCATACTGTAAAAACAGATAAAATCCTATCTCATCGGCGAGCTCTTTTCTGGCCTTTTCAAGAGCCTCGGGCCGCGCGAGCCTGAGTTCTTCCTCCCATTCATACCATGGTGCCCCGCCGTGAGCGTTCTTTTCCGCCATAAACAGGGCGTAATCGTCCACCCAATCGCTGTTTTTTTCGCAGAAGGTGCGGTAATCGCCGTCGGGTACAAACCGCCCGTAAGCCTTGCACAAAACGGGATATATCGCCTCATAGAGCATGCCGTAGTTTATGTATTGCCTATGGTCGCCAAAAGCGACGTTTTTATAGTCCTCCGGTTTTAAAAGACCGTCTTCCTCAAGGGTTTCAAGGTCGATAAAATACGGGTTGCCGGCGTGTATCGAAAACGACTGATAGGGCGAATCGCCGTAACCCGTCTGCGAAAGAGGCAGTATCTGCCAGTATTTCTGCCTTGCCGACTTCAGAAAATCGACAAATCCCCTCGCCTCTTTTCCGAGCTTTCCTATTCCGTATTCTCCGGGAAGCGATGCTATCCCGAGCAGCAGTCCGCTTGATCTCATATTAAAAACTCCTTCCGGTGTTTGTCATTCTTTGATTTCTATATATGCCTCTTCTTTTCTGCGGCGGGAACATATCTCTTCGAGCCACGCTATCACCTCGTCGCGAGGGCAGGCATACTGCGGGTCGTGACTCAAGAGAAAAGTTTTTGCCCCGAGACGCTTAAGGCAGTCCAAAGTGTCTTTCAAAAGCGTTGCGTTATAGACATTTCTGCCGCCTTTTTGCATCGAATATATGCCGTCGCCCAGAAAAGCGAAGCCCTGCGTTTCAAGCCCGAGCGCGCCTTTTGAGTGGCTCGATGGCAGCGGGAAAATGCGGAGCTCTATGCCGTCGTTGATATAAACGTCTTCGACAACGGTATCTCCGAAGCCGATATATTTTCGCGTATACGCGCTGAGATATACCTTTTCTGCGGCTATATCGCCGAGCCCTCCGGTGTGATCGGGGTGAAAATGGGAGAGCACCGCGATTTTAGGCAGACCGATGCCCTTAAGCTCTGCCGAAACGGCTGGGCTGTTTCCGACGTCGTAGAGCCAAGCGGCCCTGTCGCCGAAGACAACTCCCACATCGGCCGAGAGAGGTTCCTCAACTGCCTTTATATAATAAACCCGTTCGCTCAGCCTTATCATCGCATCGCCCCCGACTGCTGCTATTTTAACACACTTTGTAAGAAATTGCAATATGAAGAAGCGGAGCAAAAGCGCTCTTTTTGAGCTTATCAGCCCGCATCTTCGCTCCTTCTTCCTAAAACTATTGACATTTAATATCGTCGGATGTAAAATAAAGTAAAGGCAGGAAAATTTCTGCCGGAGAGGAGAAAAAATATGAAAAAGAGCTTTTGGACAAGCATCATCATTGCGCTGATAGAGGCCGTGGTCGGCGTTCTGCTTCTGATAGACCCTACAGGGCTGGCGATTTTCATAATCAGGGCGTTCGGTATCTTAATGGTGATCCCCGGAATTTTCAGCATTATCCGCTATTTTTCCGAGCAGGCCGAGGTTGCGGCGCTCGGCGGAGGGCTATTCTTCGGAGTGCTTGAATGTCTCTTCGGAGGATTCTGTACGCTACACCCGCAGTGGTTCGTGGTCACGTTCCCGGTGCTCACCGTAGTATACGGCGTGGGCGTGCTTATGCTCGGTGTGTATAAGCTTCAGTGGTGCGTGGATATGCTCAGGCTCAAGGCAAAATATTGGTATCTTATGGGCCTTTCGGCGCTGCTCTCGATAGTGTTCGGCATCGCGATACTCGTTGACCCGTTCACGGCTACGGAGGCGCTCTGGATGTTCATAGCCATAACGGTGATAATCGGCGCCGTTGCCGACATCATCGTGGCGATAATCGGCAGAAAGACCCTTTATCAGTTTCCGGAAGACCTTTAATCATTAAGTCAGCTTATGGAAACGCTCCGGACGGGTAACCTCCCGCCGGGGCGTTTTTATCTGTATTTCGAAGAGCAGAACTCGCCGCACCGTATAGAGCATGTGCACCCGAAAAGCCGCACTTAAGTTCCTCATTAAAACCCCGAACCGAAACGGACAGCCGATCGGTTCGGGGCGGTGTATATCGGTCTGAAATTCCCGCCGGTGCGGGCTTCGTTTCAGCCTTTCATTCTTTTCTTTCCGGTCATTTCCTCGACGGTCAGCTTAAAGACCTTCGTCCTGGGAATGGCCGCTTCGTTGAGCTTAAAATCGCTGCCGTGGTAGTGGCTCATAAGAATCTCAAGCGCCTCGCGCTTTTCGCTCTCGGGGAGTATCTCTACTCTCCCTCTGCCGACGACGCTCATATATTCCATAGTGCAGCTTCCGCTTTCGGGGTCCGAGACAAGTCGGTGGGCGCAGTCCATCTCAAAGCCCACGCGAGGGTCCTTTGCGATGAGCTCATACTTAGTCCCCTCTTCGGCGCCGTGAAAATACAGCTCGACCTTTTCGCCCGATATCTTCAGTCCGAAATTCAGCGGCAGGATATAGGGGTAGTCACCGTTGTTGAGCGCTATGCGGCAGACGTCACACCTGCGCATTATCTCAACTATCTCCCCGAAGTCCTTTACCTCTCTGTCGGAGCGGCGCATTTATCTCTGTACCCTTCCCGAGCCGTCGCCGCCCGCGAGGGCCTGAACCTCGGCTACAGAGCAGAGGTTGAAGTCGTGCTCGATGGAGTGCTTGAGGCAGGAGGCCGCGACTGCGAAGTTGATGGCCTGCTCGGGCTCGTAGCCGCTGAGGAGCGCGTAGATGAGCCCTCCGCCGAAGCTGTCGCCGCCGCCTACGCGGTCAACGATGTGCATGTGATACTGCTTCGAGAAATGAGCCTTGCCGTCGGTATAGAGCATGCCCGCCCAGTCGTTGTCGTTAGCCGAGATCGAGGAGCGCAGCGTTATCGCGACGTATTTGCAGCCGAAGCGCTCCGAAAGCTTCTTCGCGACGCTCACATAGCCCTCGCGGTCGAGCTTGCCGGAAGTGATGTCGGTGTTGTCGGCCTCTATGCCGAAAACGTCCTTCGCGTCCTCCTCGTTGGCGATGCAGAGGTCTACATAAGGCACGAGCTTCGCCATAGTCTCGCCGGCCTGCTCACGGGTCCAGAGCTTCTTGCGGTAGTTGAGGTCGCAGGAGATCATAACTCCGCGCTTCTTGGCGGCTTTGCAGGCCTCAAGGCAGATCTCGGGGAGCTCTCCGCCGAGGGCGGGAGTGATTCCCGTGAAGTGGAACCAATCGGCTCCGTCAAAAATCTCGTCCCAGTTGAAATCGGACTTCTTCGCCATAGCGATAGAGCTTCCGGCGCGGTCGTAGATGACCTTTGAGGCGCGCTGCGAGGCGCCCTTTTCGGCAAAGTAGATCCCGAGCCTGTCGCCGCCGCGGACCATTTTAGAGGTATCGACCCCGTATCTGCGGAGCTCGTTCACGGCGCACTGGCCTATCTCGTGGGCGGGGACCTTCGAGACAAAGGCGGCGTTCATTCCGTAGTTTGCGAGCGAAACCGCAACGTTGGCCTCGCCACCGCCGTAGGTGGCTTCGAGCTTATCCGCCTGAACGAATCTGAGATACCCCTCGGGGTTGAGCCTGAGCATTATCTCTCCGAATGTGATTATCCTTTTCATTTTATATCCTCCTCTTATTTCTTGATGAGCTTGATTTTTGGGCAGACCTCGCCCATAGCGTTCTTAATATAGGCCTCGGCGCGCTCGACGCTGTTGCAGGCAAGGGTTATCCCTTCGGGAGAAAACGCTCTTACCTCGAATCCCTGCGCCGCCATGACCGCCTCGCGGGTGAGCTTTTCTATGCCGTCCCAGTCCTTGCGGTCTATGAGGTCTTTTTTGACCATCCAGGTGCCGCCGCAGGCGATGATTTTGTCAAAGCTCAGGTAGCTCGAAATGTTCTTTTCGTTTACGCCGCCGGTAGGCATAAAGCGGAGCTTTGAATAAGGCGCCGAGACCGCCTTTAGCTTCGCGACGCCGCCGTTCTGCTCGGCGGGGAAGAACTTTACTATATCGAGCCCGAGGCTCATAGCCTGCTCCATTTCGCCGGGAGTAGCGGTCCCGGGCATTATTATCGCGCCCTTGGAAAGCGCATATTTTACTATCGCGGGGTTGAAGCCGGGTGTCACGATAAACTCGGAACCCGCCTCGAGAGCGCCGTCTACCTGCTCTTCGGTGAGAACGGTGCCCGCTCCGACGAGCATCTCGGGGACTTCTGCGCGTATGCGGCGAATGGCTTCGGCCGCACAGTCGGTCCTGAAGGTTATTTCCGCAGCCGGCAGGCCGCCCTTAACGAGCGCCTTCGCGAGCGGAACGGCGTTCTCAACATCGTTTATCGCTATTACCGGAACAACGCCGAGCGCCTCTATTCTTTTTACTGCTTCTTCTCTTTTGGTCATAATATGTCCTCCTGTATGTAAAAGTAGGAATGTCCGTTTTCCATTATACGCCTTTTGGCGGCAAAGTCAACAAACCCGCCCGCCGGAATTGCCAAAATGCAAGAAAAAACTGAAAATATGTCTTGATAAAAGCTTTTGGAAGTGTTATCATCAAATTGATAAATTTTAATAAGAAAGGACGATTTTATATGAAAATGACATTTCGCTGGTTCGGCTCGAAGAGCGACAGCGTTACCCTTGAGCAGATAAGGCAGATACCCGGAATGAGCGGAGTTATGGGCTTTCTGGACTATAAGGCCGCCGGAGAGGTCTGGACCGAAGAGGAGATAAAGAGCTATATCGACGAAGTTCACGCCGCGGGCCTTGAGTGCGAGGTCATCGAGAGCGTGAACGTCCACGAGGACATAAAGCTCGGACTCCCCACCCGCGACAAATACATCGAAAACTACCGCATCACTATCCGCAACCTCGCAAAATACGGGGTAAAGGTAATCGTCTACAACTTTATGCCGGTCCTCGACTGGCTCAGGACCGACCTCGCCCGCCCGAATCCCGACGGCTCTACCTCGATGTTCTACGACGAAGCCGAGCTCGGCACCCTCTCGCCTATCGACATAGTAAAGCGCACCGCCGAAAACTCCAACGGCTTCTCGCTCCCCGGCTGGGAGCCCGAGCGCCTTGCCGACCTCGAACGCGTCCTCAATTTATATAAGGACATCGACGAGGAAAAGCTCCTTGAGAATTACAAGTATTTCCTGGACGGGATAATCCCAACCTGCGAGGAGTGCGGCGTTGTGATGGCCTGCCACCCCGACGATCCGGGCTGGAAGATTTTCGGTCTGCCCCGCCTCGCCCACGATCAGGAGGGCTACGATAAGATAATAAAGCTCCACGACAGCCCCGCCAACACCGTCTGCCTCTGCACAGGCTCTTTCGGCTCGAACGTTAATAACGACGTTGTGAGCGTTATCCGCCACTTCGGAAAGATGAACCGGATAGGCTGCCTGCACGTCAGGAATCTCAAGCACATAGGCAACGACCGCTGCTTCTGCGAATCGGCGCACCTTTCGAGCGAGGGCGACCTCGATATGTATGAGATAATGAAAGCCGTTTACGACGTCTGCCCCGACACCTATATTAGGCCCGATCACGGCAGAATGATATGGGGAGAGGTCGGCCGCCCCGGCTACGGTCTTTATGACCGCGCGCTCGGCGCCTGCTACTTAAACGGTCTTTGGGAAGCGATATGCAAAGCGGAGGGCAATAAAAAATGAAACTGAACCTCAATTCTCTTTCGGACAAAAAATTCTGGGAGGCCGCAAAAGTCGCCCTCCCGCAGTATGACGTAAATGCCGTAGCCGAAAAGACCGCCGAAGCTCCGGTATGGCTCCATTTCGGCGCGGGAAATATTTTCAGAGGGTTCATCGCCTCGCTTCAGCAGAGGCTTCTGAACGAAGGCCTTTCCGACCGCGGCATCATCGCGGCCGACACCTTCGACTACGAGATAATCGACAGGATCTATAAGCCGTTTGACAACCTCACCCTCAACGTGAGCCTCAACCCCGACGGCAGCTCGGACTGTGAGATACTTGCCTCGGTAGTCGGCGCGCTCAAGGCCGACAGCTCGGACGAAGCCGAAATGAAGGAATTCAAGCGTATATTCCGCTCGCCTTCGCTTCAGATGATAAGCTTCACGATAACCGAAAAGGGCTACGCCATTAAAAACACCTCCGGCGAGCTGCTGCCCGTCGTGAAAGCCGACATCGAAGACGGTCCCACAAAGGCAAGGCACGCCATGTCGTTCGTGGCGGCGATGCTCCTCGAAAGGTTCAACGCCGGAAAGCTCCCGATAGCCGTCGTGAGCATGGACAACTGCAGCCACAACGGCGAAAAGCTTAAAAGCTCGGTGACGGCCGTCGCCTCGGCCTGGGTCGAAAAGGGCTTCGCTCCGAAGGAATTCCTCGATTACCTCGAGGGCGATTCGGTGAGCTTCCCCTGGTCGATGATCGACAAGATAACTCCGCGTCCGGCAAAATCGGTGGAGGAAAAGCTCGCAAACGCCGGCATAAAGGATATGTCCCCGATAATCACCTCGAAAAACACCTATATCGCGCCGTTCGTCAACGCCGAACGCCCGCAGTATCTCGTTATAGAAGACCTCTTCCCCAACGGCAGACCGCCGCTCGAAAAGGCGGGAGTTTATCTTACCGACCGCGACACCGTGAACAAGACCGAGCGAATGAAGGTCACCACCTGCCTCAACCCGCTTCACACTGCGCTCGCCGTCTAC
>CANRLU010000027.1 GCA_947631535.1 uncultured Clostridia bacterium
ATTTACGAGGGCAAGGGGCTCTCCGCCAAGGAGCTTGCGCTCGTCGAGCCGTTCACGATAAGCTGGCACGCCGTAAACCGCGCCCCCGTAAAGGAGGGCGACAGGGTGCTAGTAGTCGGAGCGGGGCCTATCGGGCTCTTTGCGCTCATATCCGCGCTCCAGAAGGGCGCAAAGGTATATGTAGCCGACATTCTGGACGGCAGACTTCAAAAAGCTCTCGACTTCGGCGCGGCGGGAGTCATCAACTCTAAGGAGAAGGACATAGTCGAGGAAGCTATGCGCATTACCGGCGGCGACGGCTTCGACGTCTGCATTGAGGCCTGCGGTCAGTCGGTCACCTTCCTCAACTGCATCGACTGCGCGGCTTTCGCAGGGAACATAATCCTCATCGGCAACGGCAAAAAGGAGACCACCTTCCTCCATTCGATACTCCTTAAAAAGGAGCTCAACGTCTTCGGCAGCCGCAATTCATATCCAAAGGACTTCAAGGCGGTCATCGACGTTATAGCTTCGGGTAAGGTAGACGTTTTAAAGATGGTCAGCGACGTTTACCCGATGGACAGAGCCGACGAAGCTTTTAAGGCTCTTGCCAACAATAAGGGCGACCTTTGCAAGGTGCTCGTGAAGATAGCGGAGGACTGATTATGAGAGAGAGGATAATCCAGTTCGGCGAGGGCGGATTTCTGCGCAGCTTCGCCGATATGTTCGTTCACATAATGAACGAAAAGGGGACCTTCGACGGCAAAGTCGTCGTCGTCCAGCCGATACAAAAGGGACTTATTAACGTCATCAACGAGCAGGGCGGAGTTTATCACCAGTACCTCCGCGGCATAGAGAACGGCGAGGTCATAAATTCCTGCACCGAGGTACACTCGATCTCCCGCGGGGTAGACCCTTATACCGACTATAAGGCCTATCTCGAGCTCGCGCACAACCCCTATATGCGCTTTATAATCTCGAACACCACCGAGGCTGGAATAGAATATCTCGGCACTGAAAAACTTGACGACGCACCGCCGAAGTCATTCCCCGCCAAGCTTACCGCGCTTTTATACGAGCGTTTCAAATGCGGGCTGTCGGGGTTCATACTCTTCTGCTGCGAGCTTATCGACCACAACGCCGACTTTTTAAAGGAATACGTCCTGAAATACGCCGACCTATGGCAGCTCGGCGATGAGTTCAAGTCGTGGATAGAGACCGAAAACCACTTCTGCAACACCCTTGTAGACCGCATCTGCACCGGCTATCCCAAGGATGAAGCCGAAAAGCTCTGCCGCGAGCTCGGCTGTGAGGACAGGCTGCTCAACACCGCCGAGATCTTCCACCTCTGGGTCATCGAGGGCGACTACGAAGACGAGTTCCCGCTCAAAAAGTCGGGGATAAACGTCATCTGGACGGACGACGTTACCCCCTACAAGAAGCGCAAGGTGCGCATACTCAACGGCGCGCACACCTCAATGGTGCTTGCGGCGCGTCTCTACGGGCTTTCGACAGTAGGGGAGTGCCTTAACGACCCGAACGTCAGCGTCTGCCTCAAAAAGACTCTCGACGAGGAGATAATCCCGACTCTCGGCTCGACCGATGAGGACATAACTTTCGGAAACGCCGTTTTAGAGCGCTTCGCGAACCCCTTTGTAAAGCATCAGCTGCTCTCGATTGCTCTCAACTCGGTAAGCAAGTTCAAGGCGCGCGTTTTGCCGACGATTCTCGAATACCGTGAAAAATACGGCAAGCTCCCGAAGCGCCTTACTATGTCTCTCGCGGCGCTGATAGCCTTCTACCGCACCGACGAGGCCAACGACGGCGAGGAGATAATGAAGTTTATGAAGACGGCTTCGGTAAAGGATATCCTCGCCAAAGAGGATTACTGGGGTGAAGATCTGAGCTTTATGCAGCCCGAAATTGAGTTCGCGCTCAGGCTCATCGAAGAGGGCGGAATGAAGGCATATTACGCGGAGGCGCTCAGATGAGCCTTATAAAGATCCACCCTGCCGACAGCGTTGCCGTCGATTCCGAGACCGGCCATAAAGTCGCACTTAAGGACATCGCGGCGGGGGAGCGCGTGATAAAATACGGCTTCCCGATAGGCACAGCTTCGGCTGATATAAAGGCGGGCGAACCGGTACATACCCACAACCTGAAAACCGCCCTCACCTTAAGGGCCGACTACCGCTACGAGCCCGTAAACTGCGCTTTAAAGCCGGTCGAGCCGATTACGATAAACGCATATCTTCGCGAAAACGGAGAGGTGGGAATAAGAAACGACATCTGGATTATCCCGACGGTCGGCTGTGTGAACGGCGTCGCGAAGCGGCTTGCCGAGCTTGGCGGAGCGATTGCTCTGACCCACCCCTACGGCTGCTCTCAGCTCGGCGGCGACCATCTGACCACACAGAAAATTCTCCGCGGGCTCGTTATGCACCCCAACGCGGGCGGTGTGCTTGTCTTGGGGCTCGGCTGCGAGAACAACAACATCGGCGAGTTCAAAAAGGTCCTCGGCGAGGTCGATCCGCGCAGGGTGAAGTTTATGAACGCGCAGGATTTCGGCGACGAGATCTCCGAGGGACTTCGGCTCATAGGCGAGCTCAAAGAGTATGCCTCAAAATTTGAGCGCGTGCCGGTCCCGATATCAAAGCTGAGGGTTGGGCTCAAATGCGGCGGCTCCGACGGTTTCTCTGGAATAACCGCAAACCCCCTGATAGGGCGCTTTTCCGACCGCCTTACGGCTATGGGCGGCTCGACGGTTCTCACCGAAGTGCCCGAGATGTTCGGCGCCGAGACGATACTTATGAACCGCTGCACCGACCGTTCGGTTTTCGACAGAACGGTAAAGCTCATAAACGATTTTAAGGACTACTTCATCGCTCACGGTCAGGAGATCTACGAAAATCCCTCGCCCGGAAACAGAGCCGGCGGGATAACCACCCTCGAGGAGAAATCCCTTGGCTGCACTCAAAAGGGCGGTAGTTCGCCGGTCACAGACGTTCTGGACTACGGCGACAGGGTGACGAAGAGCGGGTTAAACCTTTTAAACGGTCCGGGCAACGACATGGTCGCGATAACTAACCTCGCCGCCTGCGGCTGTCAGCTCATACTGTTTTCAACCGGCAGGGGAACTCCGCTCGGCTCGCCGGTCCCGACGGTAAAGATAGCGAGCAACTCCGCGATTTTTACAAAAAAGAGCGGCTGGCTCGATTTCAACGCCGGCGGCATAATCGACGGCGAGCAGCCCGACGAAAGCTTCTTCGACTTCGTTGTATCCGTTGCGAACGGAAAACTCACCAAGAGCGAAGAAAACGGCTTCCGCGAGATAGCCATATTCAAGGACGGTGTTACGCTTTGAGCATTGACGTTATTATCGACGCGCATCTTCACCTCTGGAAGAAGCAGGACGGGCTGGTAAACGGCCTGCCTGTCCGGCATATCGGGAACGGCATTTCGAGCTTTATGGGCGAGGCTCGCCAGATGATGCCCGCCTATATGGACGACGGCGAAAACACCGCCGAGCGCCTTATCGGCAATATGAATTACGCCTGCGTGAACGGCTGCGTCTGCACCCAGGAATATATGGACGGCAATCAGGACGATTACCTTCTCTCGGTCAGGAAAAAATACCCCGACCGCTTCAGGGTGTGCTCACTTTATTGGGAGAAGCCCGACTACCGCACCGACGGTTTCGACGGCATAAAGATATGCGCCTCCCGCCTTGCCGATAAAGACCTTAAAAAGCTCCTGCCCGTCTTTAAGGACGCCGAACAAAGGGATATGTTCATATCTATAGACCTCTGCGACGGCGCCGAGCAGACCGAGGATATGCAGTATCTTATAGAGCGCTGCCCCGACCTGCGCATAGCGATAGGTCACTTCGGAATGGTCACCACCGACGGCTGGCAGGAGCAGATAAAGCTCGCAAGGAACAAAAACGTGTTCATAGAGAGCGGCGGGCTGACTTGGCTATTCAACTATGAGTATTACCCCTATCCCTCGGCGATAGAAGCCGTAAAAGAGGCAGCGGACATCTGCGGGATAGAAAAGCTTATGTGGGGCAGCGACTACCCTCGGACGATGACCGAGATAACCTATAAAATGGCGGTCAGGTTCATTCGGGAGACCGAAAGGTTCACCGAAGCCGAAAAGAAGGCATTTTTAGGGGAAAACGCGCAAAAATTCTACCGTTTCGGAGAGTTTGAGCGCCTCGAACCGATTCCGAATATGCTTTAAGCGGCAGCCGAAAGGAGATAAAAATGAACGATTTCGACAAAATTGTGCTCGTCATAGGAATAGTCCTCGGACTGCTCTACAGGCTGGTATGCATATTCGTTCCTATGATAACTCATTTTATTGTTTTCTTACACGCGCTTGAGCAGGCGATGCTTTAGCGGATAACTTCAAAGGAGAGATAAAAATGCTCAAAGGAATAAACTCGATAATCCCGCCGATGCTCTTAAAGGTGCTCTGCGAAATGGGTCACGGCGACACTATTGTTATAGCCGACGGCAATTTCCCGTCCGAGTCGGTCGGCAGGGACGCGATAGTTGTGAGAATGGACGGCCACGGCGTCCCCGAGATACTCGAGGCGGTGCTCTCGCTTATCCCGCTCGACCAATATGTCGAGAAGCCGGTCAGCCTTATGGACAGGGTCAAGGGCGACAACGCCGACGTCTCGATCTGGCAGACTTACGACAAAATCCTTAAAAACGCCGAGGGCAAGGGGCTCGAAGCCGCGAATATGCTCGAGCGCTTTGAGTTTTACGAGGAAGCTAAGAAGGCATATGCCGTTATTGCGACCTCCGAGCGCAGCCAATACGCGAACGTCATACTCAAAAAGGGCTGCGTTCTGTAACGCCGACGAATAAAAGTAAAAGCACCTGCCCGGCGGGTGCTTTTATGCTTTCAGAAGAAAACTTTTTTCGTTTGCCTCGCTCTGCTCGGCAAACAGGGGACCCCTTAATAGGGTCCCCTGCGCCCGAACCGTCCACCGGACGGATTCGGGCTACCTTCCTGATTTTGTTTGGTAATAGGATTTCGCAGCCTGCGGGCTGCGACCAGAGGCTTCTCGCCTCTGGACTCGTCGCCAGCCGATATATGCGATTATTTCTCCGAAAGCTCCCCGAGCCTTACGAGAAGGCGAGGGAGAGCGAGCAGCAAGAAATAACGCCTATCTTTTTGAAAAAGGTGGACCGAAAACTTTTGAGCTTTGGCACTTGATTTTAACGTGTGAGTTATCAGCTTTCCTTCTGCACTACGTCGAACGTGACGAACTCTATCGTCATTTTGTCGCTAAGCTCTAACTTTTGCGGAACGAGGTTTTTGGTGAGCGTGAGCGTATAGCTCTCCTCGCCGATCTTTCCCGTCGCGAGGCACTGCTCCTCGCCCTCGATGACCTCAACAGGCGAGGCGAGCAGCCTGTCTAAGCTGTCGATAGCCGCCGCTACCACCGACCCGACCGGGAACCGCGATGTGTCAAATGTAAACTTCAGCCCGTCATACGAAACTTCGGTGTCGCCGCCGTTCACCGTGAACAGCAGCCCTTTTACGGCCGACGGCGCGGTGAGCTCTACCTGCCAGCAGGCGGGGGCATATCGCGTAAGATCGACGCTGTAAACGGTTTCGCCCGCTGTGATCTCAGTCTCGGTGATAAAGCATGGCGGCAGCGTCACGCTCGACGACGGACTTCCCGCGCAGCCCGTTATGATAAGCATAGCCGCAGCGAGAAATGCAATAATTTTCTTCAATTCAGATCAGCCTTTCAAGTTTCTTGAAAAGCACCGGCAGGCAGTCGATGATATCGCTCGGCAACATTCCCCGACGCGAAAGCCTATTTGAGACAGCTTCGCACGCAAGGCCCTGCACGGTCGTACCTATTGCGGCGGCCTCGATGGGGGAGTACCCCTGCGCCGCAAACGAGGCGATAAGTCCGGCTAAGAGGTCTCCGCTGCCGCCTCGCGCGAGGCCGTTGTTGCCTCGAACTGAGAGCAGGGTTCTTTCGCCGTCGGTGATGAGCGTTCCCGACGACTTCGCGACCACAGTGCAGCCATATTCTTCGGCAAGACTCTTTGCATATTTCAGCCTGTCGCCGAGGACGTCCGCAATGGGTGACTTTGCAAGCCGTGCGAGCTCGGCAGGGTGCGGAGTGAGTATCAGGCCCGTCTTTGCTTTCCTGAGAAATTCTATGCGCCTGCTGACAAGGTTTATTCCGTCGGCGTCCAATATTATCGGGCAGGATGCATTTTCAAACGCCAATTCGAGCATTTTAAGGCTTCCGTCAGATGTTCCGAGCCCCGGCCCAACAAGAAGAGCGTCCGCACTTTTAATGAGCGCCGAAATTTTTTCCTCGTTTTTGTCGGGAGTCATAAAGCCGTCCGCGTCGGCTTCGAGCGGCAAAAGAGTTGCCTCCTTTGCAGAGAACACGAGCGCCGTGGCTGCGAGCCGTGTGGTGATCACCGTAACGAGCCCCACGCCGGAGCGCAGCGCAGCGAGGGCAGACATCTGCGCAGCCCCCGGGTACCTGTCCGATCCTGCCACTAAAACAAGCCTGCCGAAGCTGCCCTTGTGTGAATTTTCAAGGCGCGGCTTGACAAGCTTTATAACTTTACGCGGGTCAAGGACTTCTATCCCGCTCGTACTGCCGCAATAGGGCGCTATGGCTCTGCTTATGTGCAGATCGCGCTCTATAGCGGTTTTTTCGGCTTTTATAAAATCACTGTTTGTAATTCTTTTAGTCATAATTTTCAGTATGCAATAACTATCGCCGTCGCGTCGAGCCGCGTATGCGTCAGACTGACTGTAAAGCTCTTTCCCTTTGCAGCCTCTTCGGCCCTGCCGCTCAGCACTATGTACGGAGCTCCTCTGCCGTCTCGCAGTATCGAGACTTCATTGAGTGAAAATCCTGCTATTCCCGTTCCGAGAGCCTTTGAAAAAGCCTCCTTCGCGGCAAAGTTAGCGGCAAACGACTGCGCAGGCCGTCCTTTTTTTGAAAGCATATCGAGTTCGGCGGGGGAAAACACTTTTTCTTTAAAGCCGGGGATCTCCAGCGCTTTCTGTATCCTCGTTATTTCAACGGTATCTATCCCGACGTTCATATCTGCCTCGGAAGGTAAGGTTTTATCATTTCAAGCGTGCGCTCGTCGGGCGTGAATATCAAAAGAGTCTTCCCGTGAACGGGGTCGCTGTATTCCACGGTATACCTGTCGCCCTCGCCGCAGGCGTCTATTTCGGAGGCGTCGTTAAGGTGCTTTTCCGAGCCGTAGAAGGCTTCCGCCGAGCGAAGCTTTACCGAGCACAGCGTCTTGCGCGAGCGTTTGTTGGTGATCTTATCCACCGAGAGCTCTCCGCCCACGACGACGTATTCATATTCGACGTTGAACATACCGGTTAGCCACCAGCCCGCCCAGAGTATCCCTCCCGACACCAATATCGCTATGGCTGCGAGCATACCTCCGCTTAAAACGTAAATTGCGCCAAAAGCGACCGAAGCGAGCATCAGCGCGCCGATGAGCACCACCGCCGTTCCGACGGATTCGCGGCTGCCTCTCGGCCGTTTTACCAACTGTTCCCTTATCCCTTCCATATCGGTCTCCTTTCTCAAACGGTTATCCCGCCGTTTACCGGCAGGACTTGTCCCGTAATAAACGATGATTCCTCCCTCGCCAAAAACGCGACCGCTCTTGCCACGTCTTCGGCCGAGCCTATCCGCAGCAGGGGAGTTTCGTCCTCAAGCTCTCGGAGCGTTTCCTCGGTGAGCTCTGCGTTCATATCCGTTCTTATAACTCCGGGCGAAACGCAGTTCACGCGTATCCCGCTCGGACCGAGCTCCTTGGCGAGTGCCTTTGTAAAGCCTATTATCCCCGCCTTGCAGGCCGAATAGACCGCTTCGCATGAGGCTCCGACTTCGCCCCACATAGAGGCGATGTTTATTATCGAGCCGCATTTTTTGGGGACCATCTGCTTTGCGGCCTCGCGCGAGCAGACTATCGCCCCCATAAGGTTGACTTCAAGCTGCCGCCTTATCTCCACGTCGGTCATATCCTGCAGGAGCCCTATATGGCTTATCCCCGCGTTGTTCACAAGGAGCGAAACGCTGCCGAAGCGTTCCTTTGAGGCTTCAAACATCTTAAGCACTTCTTCGGGCTTCGATACGTCTGCGCAGATTGGGAAAGCCTGTCCGCCCTGCGAAATGATCATTTCCGACACGGCTTCGGCGGCTTTCCTGTTCACGCGGTAGTTCACGGCAACGGCATATCCGTTTTTTGCAAGCTCCACTGCGCATGCGGCGCCTATCCCGCGCGATGCGCCCGTAACTATTGCGGCTTTGACCAAGCTATCACCCGCCTTTATTGCATCCAATAGATTACTACGATGTAGTCGTCAAAATCGTTGAGCCAATACTGCGACGCAAAGCGAAAACTTACGCCCTCAAGGCTCACGTTTCCGTATCTGTCCAAGGTTCTGTCATACATTATCTCCGCGTAGTCTTCGCCGTTAAAGTATGCTTTATAGAGCATTTCCTCGGCGTCGTCGGAGCTTTGGGCATAAAGCCCGTGAGTTTTGTAATAGACCCTGTCAAGGCTGTCTGCCTTCGGAAAGTTTTCCGCGTCCCACACATGATTTGTCTTCATCACGTTGTCGGTTACGAGACAGTACATATGAAATGGCTGCCTGCCGTCCTCGTCGGGCACGAAGTCGTCCCAGGTGGTGTCAACGTGATACCAGTTCCCGCCGAGCTCTACAAGGTTCCAGGCGTGTTCTTCATCTTCCGCGGAGCCGTGCACGACCTTTGAATTTATTCCGAGCATGTCCATAAAAAGCTGGAACGTCGTCGTATACCCCATACATATCGCCTGATGCTTTATGAGCGCGCCGTAGGGGTTTTCGGTGTCTTCACTCTGCCTCGGAATGGCGAGCAGCATATTTTCGTCGTAGGTTATGTGGGTAACTATCCAGTCGTGCGCCGCAATTACGGCTTCCTCGTCGGTCATCGAGTCGGAGTAAAACTCGCTCAAAGCCCCGACGGCCGCTTCGTATATCGCCGACTGCTTTTCATCGAGTTCAGTGACGTCATTGCTTAAATACGCCTCCACAACGGCGCTGTCGTCGTAAACCGGCGTCAGGCCGTCGCCGCTTTCTTGGGATGGCGGGGCAGCGGTGACTTCTGCCGTCACATCGGTGGGCGATTTTTCGGAAGTATAGTCTGTACCTGCCTCCGAAGCTGCATCTGTGGCCGCAGCAGTGTCCGACGTTATATTGCCCAAAGGCTCATTTTTGGCGCAGGCGGCGAGGCATAACAGCATCGCCGCCGCGGTAAGTATCGAAACAAGTTTCATATCATCTTATGACCACACCGGTGTAATAGTGGTGCAGTATCTGGTCGAATGTATATCCTCCGTAGGTGGCATAGAGGTTTGCTCCCACCTGCGACATTCCCACGCCGTGGCCGTAGCCGTAGGTGGTTATGGTGAACACGCCGTCGGCATAGCTCACGGTAAACGCAGTCGAGCGGATATTAAGCACGTATGTCCTGAATACGTGTCCTGTGATCGTGCGTTCCTTGCCGTTTATGCGCGCGGTCGTGTGCCCGTCGATGGAAAGCTGGCCGGCATAGATATTGTCGTTAAGGCTCAATATCCTTATCCATTCGCTGTAGTTGTCCGAGAGCTTAATGTCGGTCTTAGACTCTATCTTTTTGCGTACTTCATCGACGGTGTAGGTGGTAACTTTGCCGTAGTTCTTGGTGTCGAGCTGATCGTAGTCGTTTTTAACCGACTGCAGATAGGGGAGGTCTCCGCCCCAGACGTTCTTGCTTGCCGCCGAATATCCGCCCGTCGATGCCGAGAAAGCGGTCATAATATATTCGTCGTCGTAATACACCGCGAGTCCGTCCACGGCTTCAACGCACTGCACGACTATATCGGGAACATTGCCCTTTGTGCCTATTTCGGCGCACTCGCCCTTCTGCTCATAATATTTGATATAGGTGTAAGCCGCAACAGCCTGCGCCTTTATTGCTTCGGGGCTCATCGAATCCCCGACTTCGTAGTTCGTTATCTCGCAAACGAGGTCAAAGGCGTTTTCGGTGCGGTAGCGCTTTTTTACGGTGTCGTATATAGTTACCGTCTGGTTCTTATAACTGTTTGTAGAAACGAGAACGTCGTACGGCCCGAAAGGCGCCGGACCGGCCGGAGTTATCCCTCCGATTATCCCCAGCGACTTGAGGTATTCCTCAAATTCCTCCTGAGTCATTCCGTCTTCGACCTGCTCCGCTTCAAGGTCGTCGAGCTGCGGGTTTTCCTCGCCGTCTTCGTCCGCACTGTCAATATCGTCCACCGATTCCGTGTCGTCGGCTTCCTCAGAGTCAAAGCTCTCATCGTTCTCTTCGATAGATGGCTGTTCGGGCTCCGTTTCGGGGGGAGCGGTGGTTGTAACGGTCGTGGCCTCGGTCTTCTTTGTTGTGGTCACGGGTGCCTCGGTAACGGTAGTTGGGGCGGTGGTGGCCTCCGTCTCTGTGGTGGTAACGGTAGTCACTATCATATCCGGAACGCTCGTGGCGACGGCCATAAGCATAGGATATTTGTCGGCATTGAGCTTGTTTACAATGTATTCGACCGGCTCCGAGACCTGTTTTTCCGCATCTGCCTCGCCGCCGTCATTTTCGACCGATCCCTGCGGTTCGTCCGACTCATCCGATACAGCGTTTGCGGGGAGCGCGGGCGCTTCGGCGTCCAATATTGATTTTTCGGCGTATATCTTGACGAACAAAAACGCAAAGGAATATATGAATATCAGGATCATCAGCAGTATTACCCGCCTCAAGGTGAATACCTTTTTCAATCTGTCACGTCCTTTCCGTCAGAATTATTGCCGTTTTCTGGAAATTTAATCACTTGTTGGAGTAATATTTTGAAGGTCTGTGCCTCTTGGAGTTGTGTTCATAGGTGCCGGCATACACCGATGGGTCTTCGCCCTCGCGGAGCTTTCTTGCAACCACCACGAACCTCGAATCGTCGCCGATGTCGTATTCGCAGGTCGAGAGGGTTATAAACTGGTCGCCGTATTCGCAGTCAACCTCCGTTGTATAGAAGTTGCGGAGCATAATGTTTTCGTAGAAGTAGTTGTAATCCGCTTCGGTATCAAAATTGCGGCACTTGAAGTATTCGAAGAGGGGAAGGTCGTCCTGCCAGTCATAAATGCCTGTCTGGAAGCAGGAGACTATAACATACTGCGCCTCTTCCCAGCGCGTATCGAAATTGATTATGTATGCCTTGTTTATGGTTTTGGTGCTGCTTGTCTCATAGTCGAGCAGGTGGCGGAAGAAGGTTCCGTTTTTCATGCTGTGGCCGTAAAGGGTGACGTTGTCGGCCATATCGAGGCCTGTTATCGGGACGGCGTAGTCGGCATATATTGCGCCGGAGGAGGATTTATCCTTGTCGAAGTCGTGATCTATGTAAAACGAGTTGTCGTCGCACTGCACAACTGGGTAGTCTATCCAAGGGTCGCCGTTCGAGTGAGTTATGCCGTCTATTCTTATCCAGCCGACGAAGTCGTTGTTTTGTTCGTAATATTCAAGATATTTTTCAAGAGGGTCGGGCTCGACCGGAGGCGGCTCGGTGGTGGCTTCGGTGACCGTTGTCGGGACGGTCGTCGCCTCGGTGACGGTAGTTATCGCCGGAGTGGTCACTTCGGGCTCGGGTTCGATCTGTTTTCCGCACCCCGCCAGCGAAGCCGAGGCAATTACCGCCGCGGCCGAAAGCGCCGCCGCTCTTAAGATCTTATGCTTGAGTGTTTCCATTTATACTTTCCTTTCAAATCGACTTATTCGGGGACATAGGATTCGTAATCCGGACCGTCGTCCTCGGGAACGGTGTAGCCGTAAGCTTTATACCATTTTGCGGGCATATGCCTGTCGGGGTTGGAGAGATAGGTGTAAGCGGCAGGGTCTTCGCCCTCGCGCAGCTTTCTCGCGACTATCACAAATCTCGACTCCGAAATATCGTAAGCGCAGGTCGAGAGCGTGAGATATTCGTCGTTTATCGTACATTCTATATCCGTTTTGTAATAGTTGCGATACATCACGTTTTTATACCAGTAGTCAAAGTCGGCGTCGGTATCAAATTCCACGCAGTTGTGATATCTGAATATCGGCTGATTGTCGTCTTTTTCTCTGGTCGAGACCAAAAAGCAGCCGAAGATTATATACTGATCCTTGCTGTAGAGCGTGTCGAACTCAACGAGCCTGTGCTCCGACACAAAGCTCGGACTGGTGCGGTTGTAGTCTCTCAGATGGTGGAAGTAGTATTCCGTCTTCATATTGTGGCCGTATATCGTCACGTTTGAAGAGCGGTCCTCTCCGCTGACCTTTGCGCGGTAGTCGGTGAAAAGCGTGCCGTAGTCCGCTTCGTTCCCAAAGAAATCGTAGTGAAGATAATAGTCGTTGTCGATGCCGTAAACCACGGGATAGTTGATCGCAAGCGCGTCGGAATCGTCGAGATAGATCCCGTCCACCTTTACCCAGCCCACTATATCCGGATTGATGTCGTAAAGCTGTTCAAAATTGCTGCTCATTCCGGCGGGATATTTTGAAGCGGGAGTGTTGGTATCGGGGGAGTCGTCGTTGCCGGGAACGACCGCATTGTCCGGCGGGATAACGTTCTGATCGTTCTGCTCGGGCTGATCGTTTCCAACGGGCACAGTGCTGCCGTTTTCCGAAGAAGCTCCGCCGTTATAAATGTCTGAAAGGTGGCTCTGGTCTTCTATCATAGTTTTCGAGCCGAAATTATAGATATAAGCGTCGTAGGCCGAATAGGCGAGAACGCATACCGCTCCGATAAATACGGCCTTTCTTATCAGTTCCTTTATGCTGTCGCCTTTCCAGGGCAATATCTCCTTCACCCTGCCCATAAACGAGCGGTCGCGGTCGTCGGTGATAGAGCCCCTGCGGGCTTCGTTTAGCATTGACATAATATCTTCCTTTCAGTTTCCGGCAACGCCGAGACGCTCGCATAAAGCTTCGAGCGCGAAAGCCGCGGTCAGCAGCCTGTTCAATGAGCGGTCGAAGCTGCCGAGCTCGTAAAGCCTGAGGTTTTCGGCAACTGTTCTGTCTTCATATGCTGTCGATACGTAAACCGTTCCCACGGGGAGCGTGTCGCTTGGCGAAGCGGGGCCGGCAAGACCCGTTATCCCCACCGATATGTCGCTTCCGGAAAGCTCTTTTACCGCATCGGCCATAGCGCAGGCAGTCTGCGAGCTAACCACGCCGAAGCTTTCAATAATGTTTTTCGGAACGCCGAGAAGCTCCTCTTTTATCCTTTCGGAATACGAGGCTATCCCGCACTCGAAAACATTCGACGCCCCTGGGACCGACGTTATGGCTGAAGAGAGGAGCCCTCCGGTGCAGCTCTCCGCGGTAGACACCGTCAAATTCTTCTCAATCATATATTGTACCACATTTCGTGCCGTTCTGTCAATATATGCGCTTATTCCCGCTTCGGTAAAAGGCACCTTGCCGTCTCTCAGACTGCTCATTTCGTTTCTCCCGTCAGTACGACTTTATGTTTTTGACCCTTGTGTTTTCCACTGCCTCGGCTATAAGCGGCTCGAAGTCATACATCGCCTGCGCCTTTTCGACGTCCGAGAGCACCGGCTTTGTCTTCGGGTGTCGCGGAGTGAACACCGTGCAGCAGTCCTCATAGGGTTCTATGGATATCTCATATGTCCCCAATTTGTATGATATGTCGATTATTTCCCGTTTATCCAGCCCGATACAGGGTCTGAACACCGGCATACGGCATACCGCGTCGGTAGTGACCATAGCCGCCATCGTCTGCGATGCTACCTGCCCGAGGCTCTCGCCGGTAATAAGCGCCTCGATGCCGTTCTTTTCGGCTACTCTCTGGGCTATCTCCATCATAAGCCTGCGCATTATCAGCGTGAAGTATTCTTCGGGGCAGTTGTTTTTTATCTCTTCCTGAATCCTCGTGAACGGAACCGTGTAAAAACTTATCCTTCCGCAGTATTCCGACATCTTCGCCGCCAGCTTCTCGACCTTCATCAGCGCTCTTTCCGAGGTATAGGGCGGGGCCTCGAAGTGTATTGCCGAAATTATCACTCCGCGCTTTGCGAGCATGCAGCCCGCAACGGGGGAGTCTATTCCTCCGGAGAGCAGCAAAAGTCCTTGTCCCGACGTCCCCACGGGTATGCCCCCCGCGCCGTCCTCGGCAATGTCGTGGATATACGCACCCTCGGCGCGTATCTCGCAGACTATCGTCACGTCCGGCTCGAAGAGATCGACTTTTAAATGCGGGAGCTTTTCGAGGATCATTCCGCCTATCTGTGCCGCGAGCTCGGGCGAAGTCAGATAAAAGCTCTTGTCGGAGCGCTTTGCCGCGACTTTAAAGCTCTTTGACACTTTTAAAATGTCGCCGAAGCGCTCATATGCCGCCCCGAAAATGCTCTTTACGTTTTTCTCAACACCAACTGCGCGGCTGAGCTTTGTTATGCCGTATACCTTTTTAAGGCGGTCGAACACTTCGTCCATATCGATTTCGTCGTCGAGCGGCTCGACGTAAAGCGTAGACTGCGCCGATTTGAGGCTGAAATTGCCGAGGGGCTTGAGCCTGCGGCGGACGTTTTTCATAAGTTCGCTTTCAAAGGTGCCCCTGTTGAGCCCCTTGAGGACGATCTCGCCGTATTTGCAAAGTATTATCTCTTTCATTTATATCCTCCGTATTTTAGATGTCTTTACAAGCGTCTTCGATGCCTCCCTGAAGCCCTCCGCAAGTGCGTCGATGTCGCTCTCTGAGGTCTTCGGAGAGGTGCTTATCCTCACGGTCGAGTCTATTATCCCGTCGGAAAGCCTGAAAGCTTCGAGTACTTCGCTCTTTTTTCCTTTCGAGCAGGCCGAGCCGCTTGAAACATAAATTTCTCTTTGCTCAAGGAAGTGGAGCAGAGTCTCGCTTCTTATCTGCGGCAGCGAAACGCTTATGATATACGGGCTCCCGCCGCTCCTTGAGTTTATGACTGCGCCGGCCTCCGAGAGCTTTTTTACCGCGTAGTCGCGTATTTTGCAGGCGTGACCGTATCTCTCCGAAAGGGTGGGCACTAGCGTTTCGACCGCCTTTGCAAAAGCATATATCAGCGGCACCGATTCCGTCCCCGGACGTATTCCGTTCTGCTGGCCTCCGCCGAACGCCGTCGGGGAAACTCGCACGCCTTTTTTTATCCAGAGTGCGCCCACGCCCTTGGGAGCGTAAATCTTATGTCCGCTGAGCGATATCGCGTCGGCCGAGAGGGCTTTAGCCTTTATCGGGAGCTTCATAAACCCCTGAACGCAGTCGCAGTGGGTCATGCAGTCGGGGTAGAGCTTTTTTATCCTTGAAAACGCCCGCTCTATAGGCAGGATATACCCCGTCTCGTTGTTCACGAGCATCGCGCTTACAAGGCAGGTATCGCCGTCAACGGCGGAAACAAGCGCGTCTTCGGTTATCTCTCCGTTTTCGTCCGGCTCTACGACGGTGAGCTCATATCCTTTTTCTTTCAGCTTTTTCATCGGCCCGAGCACGGAGGGGTGTTCCACGGCGGTGGTGACTATCTTTTTCTTTCTGCGGCCATAGTTCTCGGCGAGGCCGAATATCGCCAAGTTGCTCGACTCCGTTGCGCCCGAGGTAAAGATAACCTCCGCCTGCTGCCCGCCGAGCGCCTCCGATATCATTTCAGCGGAAAAGCTGATAAGCTTTTCGGCCTCTATTCCGAGGCGGTGCAGGCTCGAGGGGTTCCCGAAGACCTCCGTCATAGCGTAGAGGGCCGCGTCGGCGGCCTCGCGGCACACCTTTGTGGTGGCTGCGTTGTCAAGATATATCATATTTTTTCTCCCGATAATAATACTTTTTATCCCGCGAAAATCTTGCACTTGCGGTAAATTTCATTATTCCGTCACATTTCGCGGCAGATATATACATACATCATAATTATACAACACTTTGAAAAAAATTGCAAGACACTTTACTCCCGCTTGCCGATATGTTATACTTTATATAAAGAGGTGATACCGATGACCGGAATATATATCCACGTTCCGTTCTGCCTGCGGCGCTGCGGATACTGCGACTTCTGCTCCTCCGTTGCCGGCAGCGGCAGGATAGAGGAGTATGTCTCCGCGCTCATAAAGAGCATAAGCTCATATGCCGGCAGGGGGATAGCATGCGATACCGTCTATCTCGGCGGCGGCACTCCCTCGCTGCTCAGCGCCTCGCAGATGAGCGATATCCTTTTGGCAGTATACAAAACTTTCGATGTTTCTTCCGACGCAGAGGTTACCGCCGAGGCAAATCCCGGCACCGTAACTCTTGAAAAGCTTCGCTCTTACCGCGATTCGGGGATAAACCGCATTTCTTTCGGCATACAAAGCTGTAAAGACAATGAGCTTTACCGGCTTGGCAGGCTCCACAGCTTTTCGCAGGCCGAAGAGGCCGTGAATCTTGCCCGCCTTGCGGGGATAGAAAACGTCTCGGCGGACATAATGCTCGGCATACCAGAGCAGACCTCCGCCACCCTTGCCGAGACGGTCGAGCGCGTTGCCTCGCTCGGAGTAAACCACGTTTCGGCGTATATGCTCAAGATAGAGGAGGGGACTCCCTTTGACTGCGACGTGATACGCCGCTCTGTAGCCGACGACGACACCGCCGCCGATATGTACCTTATGACCGTGGAAATGCTTTCGCAGCGCGGTTTTGAGCAGTATGAGATATCCAACTTTGCAAAGGCCGGCTTTGAGTCGCGGCACAATCTCAAATACTGGAACTGCGAGGAATATCTCGGATTCGGGCCGTCGGCACATTCGTATTTCGGCGGTAAGCGCTTTTATGTCCCCGAAGACATCTCCGGATTCATAGACGGCTCCGCGCCCGCCTATATCTCTGAGGACGACTGCCCTGATAAGCTCGAAGAGTATATTATGCTCGGGCTGCGGTTGTGTAAAGGCATATTGCTTGACAAGGTGTCCGCTCTCGGAGGCGATGCCGAAAGCTTAAAAAGCACCGCGGCGGCATATGAAAGGGCCGGACTTCTGAAGATATCCGACCGAAACATCGCGCTTACCCGCAGGGGATTTTTGGTCTCGAACGGGATAATCGGGGAGCTCCTCGAAGCGGTTCAGTAAAATTTTCAAAAAAGGTATTGCGTTTTTAAGAAAAATATGTTACAATTTCACTAATTGGAATACACCGCTCTGTTTTATGTCTTGGAGGAATTATTTTGAAAAAACTGTTTATGATCTTCACTGCGGCCGCTGTGGCGGCGGCGCTTCTCACTTCCTGCGGAAAGGCTTCGGCCGAGGACGAGATCTACATACCTATCCGCGTGGGCAACACCGTCAATTACGAGACGGCTCACGCCATTGTCGGCACGATCCTCGAGCAGGTGACTCTCGAAGGAAGGGTCACCACCCCTTATACTATGGATCTCGCCTTTAATCACATCGGCGGCAAGATTGTCGAGCTGAATGTCCGTCAGGATATGGACGTTGAAGAAGGCGACGTTATTGCAGTTCTGAGCGGAGACTCGCTCGAAGAAGACATCGAGGTACAAAGGATAAAGCTCGATTCCGCCCGCTCGGTCTATGAGAACCTCCAGGCGCAGCACGCCTCCGACGAAGATATCGAGTTCGCCAGGATAGACTACGAGATAGAGCAGTTCAATTACGACACTCTTGTCGGTAAGCGCGAATTTCTCACGCTTCGGGCTCCTTTCAGCGGAAAGATAACTTCAATGGGCAACTACCGCGTGGGCTCCACCATAAATATGAATTCCTCGCTCTGCACCATCTCCGATTCTTCCAAGGTATGCCTCACCGTCAGCGACTACAACGCGAGTCTCTCCGACGTTTCATTCGGAACGAGGGTAGACGTTAAGCAGGGTGCGCTCGCCTCCACTTCCGGCAAGGTAGTGGATACCATCACCGAAGAGGCCGACTGGAGAGCGATGATGTTCGGCAACGGAGGAGGAAACGGCGGCGGCAACGGCGGCTGGGGAAATACTCCGTCGGAGGTCACGAGCTATGTTATCCAGTGCGACGATGAGATCGAGTTTTCCGAGCTCGGCGGAATAGAAGTCACTTTTACCACTTTCCGCCGCGACGATGCCGTTATAGTTCCCGCCGAGGCCGTTTTTGAGGCGACCGACAGCAATAACACCACGAGCAACTTCGTCAACGTCCTTATGCAGGGAATAAAGGTGCAGACTCCGGTTACCGTCGGCGTAACTTCCGGCGGCAGGACCGAGATACTCAGCGGCCTTGACGGCAGCGAAACGCTCATCCTTCCCTGATTCCGTAAATAATGATCGCCCGTCCGCAGCTCAGGCTTCGGGCGGGCTTGCTTTAGGCAGCAAATACCCCCGACCGAATCAGTCGGGGGGTACTTCTTTATCCGATATTTAAGAATCTCAGGTAGTTCTTATCCTTCATTTCGGTTATCGTCGAGGTCTTCCACTCGCCGTCGCCGAAGGTGTAGCTTATCGTCTTGTCATCGACCCACCTTATGTCGGGCGTGACTCCGCGGGTGGAATAAATCGCCACGCGGCTCGTATAGCCGACTTCGACGAGTGTGAAGTAGCGGTATTCGATGTCGCGGTCGTTCGGCTCCACGACGATCATTACCTTTCCGCGCGAGTTGTCCTGAACGTCAACGATGTAGTAGCGGTATTTTCCGCTCGGCGACACGCTCATAGCGTTGAGGTTGTCTATCTGCGCCATATCGTATTGCGAGGTTATCTCCTGCGGGGCCGAAGAATTTATCACGGTTTCCACCGACGAGCCTCCGAATAGAGTGCTCGCGATGAAAAATCCCACGAGGCCAACCACGTAGAGCAGGATATATACCGTTCCCATAATTACTTTTGTCGATTCCGACGCCGAGCAGGCGAAGAAGAGAATTATCCCGACGACGAGCGGGGGAACATAGATGACGGGTCTTGCCGTATTAAAGATTATAAGCAGGAAGACCGGAAACAGCAGCGCCATTGAAATGATCCTCGTGGGGAACTGCTTTCGCGTGTAGAGCATAAGTATCAGGAATATAACGCTCGCGGCGATATATACGATATCAAAAGCCCTGTCGCTTTTAAAGCGTATCTCATAGAGGAATGTCCACCACGCAAGGGCGGCGATAAGCGCAAGATAGGCAAAAGTAAGCAGCGACACTCCGAGTTTGAGCCATTTGTTTGATAAAACCGATTTGTTCATATTCTTTCCTCCTTTAAGAGTCGAGCTTCAGAACGCTCATAAAAGCTTCCTGCGGAACTTCCACGGTTCCAAGCTGTCTCATTCGCTTTTTGCCCTCTTTCTGCTTTTCGAGGAGCTTCTTTTTGCGGGTTATGTCGCCGCCGTAGCACTTCGCAAGAACGTCTTTGCGGTATGCTTTTACGGTCTCGCGAGCGATTATCTTTCCGCCGATGGCCGCCTGAATGGGTATCTCGAAGAGCTGGCGGGGGATATTCTCCTTTAGCTTTTCGCAGAGCTTTCGCGCACGGTTATATGCCCTGTCGGCGTGGACTATAAAGCTCAGGGCGTCCACTATCTCGCCGTTGAGCAGCAGGTCGAGCTTTACAAGCTTCGAGGGCGCGTAGCCGAGCATCTCGTAGTCGTATGAGGCGTAGCCGCGGGTGCGGGATTTGAGAGTATCAAAGAAGTCGTAGATGACTTCGTTCAGCGGCAGCTCGTAGTGAATGTCCACGCGCTTGTCGTCGATGTATTTCATATCCCTGAAGGTCCCTCGGCGCTCCTGGCAGAGCTCCATAACGTTCCCGACGTA
>CANRLU010000028.1 GCA_947631535.1 uncultured Clostridia bacterium
GACCTCTGCATGTCCGCGACTATCTGGCCTATGGGCGCGGCGTGGCTCTGCACGCATATAAAAACGCACTACGAATTTACCGGCGACAGGGAGTTTTTGCGCGAATACCTCGGCATACTCAAAGAGGCCTGCCGCTTCTTCACGGGATACCTCTTTGAATATAACGGCAAGCTTCTCACCGGCCCTTCCATATCTCCGGAAAACACCTATATTCACCCGTCGGGCGAGAGGGGCTGCCTCTGCGTCGGGCCGACTATGGACTCGATGATTGTCCGCGAGATATTCGAGAGCTGCATTGAATTTTCCGAGCTTTTGGGTGAAGACGACGAGCTTTGCGATAAGCTCCGTGAGATGCTCCCGAAGCTCCCGAAGCCGACCGTCGGCAAATACGGGCAGATAATGGAGTGGTCTGAGGACTACGACGAAGTCGAGCCGGGGCACCGCCATATTTCCCACCTCTGGGGGCTTTACCCCTCTGATCAGCTCAGCTATGAAAAGACCCCCGAGCTTATGAGTGCGGCAAGAGTCACCCTCGAGCGCAGGCTGCAAAACGGCGGAGGTCATACCGGCTGGTCAAGGGCCTGGATAATCAATATGTGGGCGCGCCTCCGCGACGGCGAGAAGGCAGGGGAGAACGTTGCCGCGCTCTTGGAGCGCTCGACCTACCCCAACTTCTTCGATATGCACCCGCCTTTCCAGATAGACGGCAACTTCGGCGGCGCTGCCGGCATCGCCGAGATGCTTTTGCAGAGCCAAGGCGGAGTGATAACGCTTCTTCCGGCACTTCCGAGCAGTTGGAAGAGCGGCAGCGTCAGGGGATTTATCGCAAGAGGCTGTGTATCCGTCGATATCGATTTGCAAGACGGCAAGCTCACCCGCGCAAAATTCGTTTCAAAGCTTGGGAATTCCTTTAAAACCGCCGTTCCCGAAGGCTTTGAGCCGAAGACTGCTGCCACTGCCAAGCCCGCGGAAGACGGCCTTACCGAATTCAGCGGTGAAAAAGGCTTTGAGGTAGAGCTCAAGCGGAAATAGTTTATAACCGACTGCCCGCTGCCTTTTGGCGGCGGGCGAAGTTGTGATATGCGCAAAAGATTAAGCCGAGCAAAACCTAAAAGTTTTCGGTCGAGCATTTTTGCTTCCACACCCCTGACTCTCATCCTCCTCAAGGGGGATTTTGGTTCCACGAAAGCTTGTTCAAGGACCGGAAGTGTGTGCGGCTCTTTTGGGCGCGTATGCGCAAATGCGGCGTCAAAAGTTAGCGAAAACCGTACTACCTACACGCCGCATCTGTCGTTCGCTTCGCTCTCGACCCAAAACTGTGCTGCGCTACACTCGCCGTTTCCCTCTGTGGCCTATTCGGCAAACGCCCATGAGCAGGCGCGGCTACTGACAGCGTTTTAAGGGGATTCCAAAGGGGGGAATCGCAATCCCCCTTTGGCGTGTCTTTTCGCATCACTTTTCTGCACGAGCAGAAAAGTGATGGAGCCCTCCCCTGCGGGGAGGGAGGAGAGGGAGGGGAAAAATTCGACGTACGCCGAAATATGCCCCGCCGATAGGCGGCAATCCATTTTGTTTGCCTCGCCCTGCTCGGCAAACATGGAACCCCTTAATAGGGTTTCCTGCGCCCGAACCGTCCACAGGACGGATTCGGGCTACCTTCAATGCGGCGTCAAAGAGCGATATAAAGGTAACACAGTCACGCCGCATCTGTCGTTCGCTTCGCTCTCGACCCAAATGCCTTGCGCCTTGAACCCGCCAGCCGAGATATGCGATTATTTCTCCGCAAGCACGAGCGGGCGGAACCATATATGCCCGCGAAGTGCGAGCGGCAAGAAATAACGCCTATCTTTTTGAGAAAGGCTTGACCGAAAACTTTTGTGTTTGATGTGTCTGACTTTGACATATTTGCTTCGAAACACCCGTTGAAAATTTCCCCGCCCTGTGTTATAATCATATCATCATAAACTTTCGGCGGAGGAGATATTATGAACTTTGACGAACTTTTTTCCTTAAAAGGGAAAACCGCGCTCGTCACGGGCGCGGCATACGGCATAGGCTTTGCGATAGCAGAGGCGCTGGCGGCCGCGGGTGCCGATATCGCGTTTTGCTGCCGCTCAAAAGAGCATCTCAAAAAGGCTCTTGACGGTTACGCCGCAGATGGCATTTCTGCGCGGGGATTTATCTGCGATGTCACCGACGAGGCGCAGGTGGCAAAAATGCTCGAAGAAATAGGCAGCGTAGACATTTTGGTAAACAACGCCGGTATAATTAAGCGCATACCTATGACCGATATGAGCGCTGCGGAGTTTAAAGAGGTCATTGATACCGACCTCACGGCGCCTTTTATCGTTTCAAAGGCGGTCATTCCCGGAATGATAGAGCGCGGCGGCGGCAAGATCATAAATATTTGCTCGATGATGAGCGAGCTCGGCCGCGAGACCGTCTCGGCCTACGCTTCGGCCAAGGGCGGGCTTAAAATGCTCACGAAAAACATCGCTTCGGAATACGGAAAATACAACATTCAGTGCAACGGCATCGGCCCGGGCTATATCGCCACTCCACAGACAGCGCCTCTTCGCGAACCTCTGCCCGACGGTTCGCGGCACCCGTTCGATTCGTTTATAATCTCAAAGACTCCTGCCGGACGCTGGGGAACACCTGAAGACCTTTACGGCGCGGCGGTTTTTCTCGCCTCAAAGGCCTCCGACTTTGTGAACGGTCAGATATTATATGTAGACGGCGGAATATTGGCGTATATCGGCAGGCAGCCGGATTAAACATCTGAAAGGAAGATATTTATGAAAATAGCTCTCATTATGGAAAACAGCCAGGCGGCCAAAAACGCGGTCGTCGAAAGCGCACTGAAAAAGGTCGTGGAGCCTATGGGCCACACAGTCCGCAATTACGGAATGTATTCGTCCGAAGACTCCGCCCAGCTCACATATGTACAGATAGGCATACTTGCCGCGATACTTTTGAACAGCGGCGCTGCGGATTACGTTATAACCGGCTGCGGAACGGGCGAGGGCGCTATGCTTGCCTGCAACAGCTTCCCGGGGGTTATCTGCGGCCACGTTGAAGACCCTCTTGACGCCTACACCTTCGCGCAGATAAACGACGGCAACGCCATAGCTATTCCGTTTGCCAAGGGATTCGGCTGGGGCGGCGACCTCAATCTCGAATATATCTTTGAAAAGCTCTTCTGCGAGCCGTCGGGGCAGGGGTATCCGAAGGAGCGCGCAGTTCCGGAGCAGCGCAACAAAAAGATACTCGACGGCGTAAGAAAAGCGGCATACCGTCCGCTCACCGAAATTCTTGAAAGCCTTGACGAGGATCTCGTTAGGGGAGCGCTCGACGGCGAGAGGTTTAAGGAGTATTTCTTTGCCGACTGTAAGTGCAGCGAGCTCCGCGATGCCGTGAGCAGATTCCTATAAAAAGAGAAATCCCCCAAGTCGGGGGATTTTCTATAAAAGTTCCTGCCATTTTTCAAAGCCGAAGCCTATATCTTGTGCGCGGTGGGCGTCGCTCGAAAGGAGCAGCCTGCCGCCCTGCGATTTTATATATTCCGCTATTTCGGGCGAGGGGTACGGCTCGTCGAGATAACCTCTTGAAATACCGCCGGTGTTTATCTCAAACGGTGCCCCGAGCTTTAAAAGCTCGTCAGCGGCGCTCTTCCAGGCCGAGACATACCGCGGCTCGTGCTCGTCAAACGGAATATCCCGCCTGAATTTTTTAATCAAGTCAAAGTGCCCGATGACCGTCGGGCGCTTTTTTGCAAGCTCTTTTACAAGAGCAAAATAATCGGCCGCGCAGGCGTAAAAATCTCCGCCGTAAAACGTGTCTATCAGGTTTTTCAGGATATCCGGCGTTTCATCAACGGAAAAATACTTATCGCCCTGCTTTATGTAGTGCACCGAGCCTATCACATAGTCGAACCCCTCACGGCTCTGCTCCGAAAAAATATCCTCCTCAATGCCGCAGAAGACCTCGATATTCCCGCGATACTTCTCCTTCAGACGCCTTACCTCGCCCTGAAATTCAAGGGTCTTCTCCGGCTTTATGCAGGACTCCTCGTCGAACGGCAGATAAGAGTGCGCAACGAGCCCTATCTGCTCAAATCCCTTTTCGAGCGCCGCTTTTACGGCCTCCTCGGGCGTTGATTTTCCGTCGCAGTAAAGGGTGTGGACGTGAAGGTCGCGCCTTGTCATACCATTTTCTCCTGCTTCACCTTTTTGTCGATAACGTGGCGGGAGGCGAGCTCAGCCTTGATCTCATCGGGAGTTATCCCCATTTCGGCCATCATCACCATAACGTGGTAGCAGAGGTCGGCGGTCTCATAGACGGCTTCGCGGCGGTCTCCGCCCTTTGCGGCGATGACCACCTCCGTACATTCCTCGCCAACCTTTTTGAGTATCTTGTCGATGCCTTTTTCAAAGAGATAGGTGGTATAAGAGCCCTCCTTGGGCGAAGTCTTCCGCCCGCAGATCAGCTCATAAAGCGCGTTCAGCGTGAACGGCTCTTCGGCGTCGGCGTCTTCAAAGAGCTTATTTGTAAAGCAGGAATCCGTCCCGAGATGGCAGGCGGGGCCGTCCTTTTTTACTTTTATCAGCAGAGCGTCGCCGTCGCAGTCGGCTGTCACCGACTGTATATGCTGATAATTTCCGCTCGTTTCGCCCTTGAGCCAGAGCTCTTGGCGCGAACGGCTCCAAAAGCAGGTCAGCCGCTTTTCAAGCGAGATTTCAAGACTCTCGCGGTTCATATATGCGAGCGTAAGGACGTCGCCGCTCTCACAGTCCGTCACTATCGCGGGGATAAGCCCGTTTTCGTCAAATTTCAGGTCGTTCAGTGTCATATTAAATCTCCTTTACAGTCTCACGGGTATGCCGTTTTCCGAAAGAGCCGCTTTCAGCTCGGGGATAGATATCTCTTTATAGTGGAAGACCGACGCCGCAAGTCCCGCGTCGATCCACGGTAGCTTTTTGAAGAGCTCGATGAAGTCCTCGGTATTGCCGGCTCCGCCCGAAGCGATCACCGGCACGGGAACGCTTTTGCAGAGCGCTTCGAGCATTTCAATGTCGAAGCCGCCCTTTACGCCGTCGGTGTCTATCGAGTTCAGAACGACCTCTCCGGCCCCCTCCGAAACGCAGTATTTTATCCATTTGCCGGCTTCTATGCCGGTGTCGTCGCGCCCTCCGCGGCCGAAAACTCGGTAGCCGCCGTCGATCCTGGCAACGTCGGCAGATATCACGACGCACTGGCTTCCGTAGCGTTCGGCAGCGCGTCGAATGAGCGTTTTGTCGGCAATGGCTCCCGAGTTCACACTCACTTTGTCCGCTCCGCATTTGAGCACTCTGTCGAAGTCGTCGAGCGTTCTTATCCCTCCGCCGACGGTAAGCGGAATGAACACCGTCGAGGCGACCCGCTTCAAAACGTCGGTAAAGAGCGCGCGTCCTTCCGCCGAAGCGGTTATGTCGTAAAATACGAGCTCGTCGGCGCCGCATTTGCTGTAAAAGTCGGCGAGCTCCACGGGGTCGGCGATATCCCTGTTTCCCAGGAAATTAACACCCTTTGTCACCTTGCCGTCGCGCACGTCGAGGCAGGGGATAATGCGTTTTCTGAGCATTTTTATTACCTCACTTTGCGGCGGCTATCGCGTCCGAGAGGGATATCAGCCCCTCGTAATACGCCTTGCCGATTATCGCGCCGCTCACTCCGCTGTAGCGAAGAGTTTTTATTTCGTCTATTCCCGTGACCCCGCCCGAAGCGATTATCTCCATTTCATATTCCTCGGTGAGCCTGCGGTAAAGCTCAAGATTTGCGCCTTTCATCTCGCCGTCGCGGCTTATGTCGGTGCATATCAGAGTTTTCACGCCTATGTCCTGCATTTTCACGGAAAAGTCCCGCAGCGTGAGCGCCGAGTTTTCGAGCCAGCCCTTTACGGCCACAAGGCCGTCCTTTATGTCCGCCCCGACGGCTATCCTCCGGCCGAAAAGCCTCACGGCCTCTTTTAAAAAGGCTTCGTCTTCGACTGCCGCCGTCCCGAGGATAACTCGCGACGCTCCGGCGCCAAGATATTTTTCGACGGTCTCAAGGCTTCTTATCCCGCCTCCGACCTCAGAGAAGAACCCGCCGAGCGAAAGTATCCGCTTAACGGTCTCGAAGTTTTGGGTGCCGCCGCTCTTTGCGCCCTCAAGGTCTACAAGATGGATACAGTCCGCGCCGCTTGCCTTGAAGTCCTCGGCGACCGAAACCGGATCGTCGCTGTAAACGGTTATTTCGGAGTAGTTGCCCTTTCGCAGGCGCACGGCCTTTCCGCCGACAATGTCTATTGCAGGGAAGATCTTCATTTTATCCTCCTAAATTTCGCAGAATGATTTGAGTATCGCGAGCCCTACGGCTCCGCTCTTTTCGGGGTGAAACTGGCAGCCGATCACGTTTTCATTGGCGACCGCCGCCGCAAGCTCCGCGCCGTAATCCGTCGTCGCAATGACCGACGGGCAGTTTTGAGCGCTGAACGAGTGTACGAAATACACGCAGTCGCCCTGCTTTATGTCCTTAAAGATGGGGTGCGGCTTGAAGTTCAGCCCATTCCAGCCGATGTGCGGTATCTTCAGCCCTTTCGGAATGACCCCCGCTATCGGCCTGACTTCGCCCTTTATCAGCTCGAGCCCCGCGTGAACGCCGAATTCACAGCTTTTTTCGAGCAGAAGCTGCATGCCGAGGCAGATGCCGAGTATTGGCTTTCCCGCCTTTGCCTCTTCGATGAGCGCGTCGAACATATCTGTTTCACGGAGCTTTTTTGCCGCGTCGCCAAAGGCTCCCACACCCGGCAGAATTATCCTGTCGGCGCTTTTGAGCTCCTCAGGCCTTAAAGCGAGCTTTGCCTCTTCGCCGAGCGATCTGAGCGAGCTTTGCAGCGAAAACAGGTTCCCGACGCCGTAGTCCGCTATCGCTACCATTCGTCAAAGCACTCCTTTCGTCGAAGGCAGGGCGTCGGAAAAGCGGGGGTCAGCCGCCGACGCGGCTCTCAGAGCTCTTGCCGCCGATTTAAACGCCCCCTCGATTATGTGGTGGGAATTTTTTCCTGCGAGCTGGCGGATATGAATGGTGAGCTCCGCCGAGCGCGCAAACGCGGCAAAAAATTCCTCCACGAGCTCGCAGTCAAAGTTTCCGACCTTTTCGGTTGGGATTTCGAGACCGAAAGCGAGAAATCCTCTGCCCGAGAGATCAACGGCAGTCTGAATGAGCGCTTCGTCCATCGGAATGAGCGCGTCGCCGTAGCGGCAGATGCCCACCTTGTTCCCGAGAGCCTCTTTCAGCGCCAACCCGAGCGCTATGCCTATGTCCTCCACCGAGTGGTGGTCGTCCACAAAGGTGTCGCCCTTGCACTTGATCTCAAGGTCAAACCCCGAGTGCTTGGCAAAAAGCGTGAGCATATGGTCCAAAAAACCTACGCCCGAGTTTATCTCGCCGCGGCCGCTTCCGTCGCAGTCAAGGCGGAGCGCGATGTCGGTTTCGTTGGTCTTGCGGTTGATTTCAGCAGTTCTCATAGCAAATTCTCCGTTATAAGTCTAAGTTTTTCAACGAGTGTATCCATATCCTCCCGCGAACCTATCGTTATTCGCAGCCAATCGTTTATGCGGGGCGAATCGAAGTGTCTCACGAGTATTCCCTCCGCCTTCAGACGCAGGTAAAGCTCATGCCCCGAAATTCCCTCTTTTCTTGTGAAGACAAAATTTGCCAAAGAGGGGAGCACCTCAAACCCGAGCGCTTTAAGCTCTCTTGAAAAGCTCTCGCGCGTCGAGGCTATCTCGGCGCAGTTGCGGCGGGTATAGTCTGCGTCTTCAACTGCCGCGAGCCCTGCGGCCATATTCAGGCGGCTCAGGTTGTAGGGATTTGTCGAGTAAACGAGCCTGTAAAGGTCGTTTATGAGCTCCGGGCAGGCGACTCCGAACCCCAGCCGCGCTCCCGCCATAGAGCGCGATTTTGAAAACGTCTGCGTGACAATGAGGTTTGGGTATTTTTTCACAAGCCCTACGCAGCTTTCGCCGCCGAAGTCGATATACGCCTCGTCGATGACCACAACGTTGTGGGGGTTGCCGGACACGACCTTTTCTATTTCGCTCACCGGCAGGCATATCCCCGTCGGAGCGTTCGGGTTGGCAATGAAAACGGTCTTATCTATGCCGATGTAGTCGTTTACGTCGAGGGTGAAGTCGTCCTTAAGAGGAATAATTTCGTAGGGAACACAGTTGTAGCCCGCAAAAACGGAGTAGAAACCGTAGGTGATGTCGGCAAAAGCGGCAGGGGACTTTGGCGAGCAGAACGCCTTGAAGCAAAGGTTCAGCACCTCGTCGGAGCCGTTTGTCACGATCACACTGTCGCGGTCAACGCCGAGCGACTCCGCTATCGCAGACCGCAGTTTCCCGCCGTCGAGCTCGGGATAGAGCTGCAAACTTTTCGCGGCCTCTTCGGCTGCTTTTACGGCTCTTTCGGTCGGCGGAAAGGGCGACTCGTTCGTGTTGAGCTTGATATATTTCTTTTCGGTCGGCTGCTCGCCCGGTGTATACGGCGCGAGAGCCTTCATAGAGTCGCAAAGAAAGCGCGACATCTTCGCATCATCTCCATTTAAGCGTAAGGTCTAATGGCTTTACACCGACTATCATTTTATCGCAGATCCTTTATTATTGCGCATTTGCAAAGTCGGGTAGTCTTATGTTGACAAACATATGCGTAAAGTAAAATAACTTTACGGCTTTATTCTCGCCATAGCGCTGCGGGCGTGGGCTCCGAGGCCCTCTTTTTCCGCAAAGGCCGCCACTTTTTCCGCGACGCCCGAAAATGCCTCCGAAGTGAAGTAGGTAAACTGCATTTTCTTCACGAAATCATCGACCGAAAGCGGGCTTGAGAATCTCGCCGTGCCGCCGGTTGGGAGCGTGTGGTTCGGGCCGGCGAAGTAATCTCCGAGCGGCTCGGGGCAGTTGTGCCCCAGAAAGACCGAGCCTGCGTTTTTGATGTCGGCGAGCAGCGCAAAGGGGTCTTCGGTGCAGAGTTCCAAGTGTTCCGGCGCTATCTCGTTCGATATTTCCACGGCCTCGGCGATGCTTTCGGCTACGATTATTTTCCCGTTGCTCTCTATCGAGGCGCGGGCTATCTCCTGCCGCGGGAGCTCGCAAAGCTGCCTTTCGGTCTCCTCGGCGACTTTTTCCGCGAGCTCGGCGCAGTCGGTTATCAGAACGGCCGTCGCGAGCCTGTCGTGCTCGGCCTGTGAGAGGAGGTCTGCCGCCAAAAATTCCGGCTTAGCCGATTTATCGGCGATTATGAGTATCTCGCTCGGTCCGGCGATCATATCTATCGCGACCCGCCCGAAGACCTGCCTTTTAGCCTCGGCAACGTATTGGTTCCCGGGGCCGACTATCTTGTCCACCTTCGGAACGGTCTCGGTCCCGTAGGCGAGAGCTGCTATTGCCTGCGCGCCGCCGGTCTTGAATATCCTCGAAACGCCCGCAATCCTTGCCGCGGCGAGTATTTCCGGCAAAATGCTGCCGTCGGGGCGGCAGGGGGTGGTCATAATTATCTCTTTGCAGCCCGCTATTTTGGCGGGTATGGCGTTCATAAGCACCGTCGAGGGATAGGCGGCCGTCCCGCCGGGAACGTATATCGCCACTTTTTCGATGGGCAGCACCTTCTGACCCATTACCGTGCCGGGCTTGTCGGTCATGACGAACCCGCTGCGGAGCTGGTTGCGGTGGAATCTCTCTATATTTTCGGCGGCCTCTTTTATTATTCCGAGGAGCTTCGGCTCGACCTTTTCAAAAGCCTCCGACATTTCCTCTTCCGAGACTTCGAGGCTCTTAAGCTTTGCGCCCTCAAACCGTTCCGTGTAGGCCAAAAGGGCTTTGTCGCCGTTTTTCACCACGTCTTCGATTATCTTTCCGACAACTTCCGAAACGTCGGCAGACTGTATCGTTCTTGAAAACAGCTCTTGCGGGGTGGTCTCCGAAGTCTTTAATATCTTAATCATTTTCTGCTCCTTTCACGGCGGCAAGACCGTCCTGTATCCGTTTGATTTTTTCGTCCTTAAAGCGGTATGAAGGCTTATTGGCGATGAGCCTTGCGCTTATCCCGAAGAGCGTTTCATACACCTCAAGGTTATTCTGCCTAAGCGTCGCGCCCGTCTCTACTATATCCACTATCACGTCGGAGAGCCCGAGTATCGGCGCGAGCTCTATCGAGCCGTTCAGCTTTATTATCTCGATGTCACGTCCGAACGACGAGTAATGCTTTTTTGCCACATTCGGGAACTTTGTCGCAACGCGCAGTGTCTTGCGCGGGTCGTCGCGGAAGTTTTTCGGTGCCGCAACCGCCATTCTGCATTTGCCGAGGCCGACGTCCAACAGCTCATACACGTCGGGGCGGTATTCAAGGAGAATGTCCTTCCCCGCAACTCCTATGTCGGCAGCGCCTTTTTCCACATATATCGCAACGTCTGAGGGCTTCACCCAGAAATATCTGATTCCCGCCTCGCTGTTTTCAAACACGAGCTTCCTGCCGGGATTTTCGAGCTCCGGGCAGCGGTATCCCGCTTTCGAGAACATCTCATACACATTGTCGCCGAGGCGGCCTTTCGGCAGAGCCACGTTTATGATGTCATTTTTCACGGACAGTCTCACCTCCCGCCGAAATGCGGTACACCTCGCGGAATTTCATATTCTGCGGATATTCTTTCATCACGCAAACGCTCTTATCGCCCTGCGAGAGCTCTTTTGCCACTCCGTATATCTTTGCGGCAGGAGTCCCTTCGCCGTATACGAGCAGAACGTCGGCATCAAAACCGTATTCCGCCTCGAAGAGGGGTTCGAGCAGGTCGAGATAAATGGCGAAGCCTATCGCGCGGGAAGTTTTTTTCAGCTTGCGCATAAGGCCGTTATACTGCCCGCCGCTCAGAACTCCCGATGCAACGCCGTTGATATATCCCTTGAAGAATATTCCGCTGTAATAGTTGAGGTCGCCGACGGCGGAGAAGTCCACCTTTACGGTGTTCGGGAACTCTTCGTGCATAAAGTCGCAGGTGTCGCAGAAAAGCTTGAGCGATTCGTCCGCGACTATCCCTCCGAGCAGCTCTTTGAGCTTTTTTGAGGCTTCCTTTGCCTCACAGTTGAGCCTCGACGCCAAAATAAGCCTTTCGGCGATGTCTTCGGGAATGTTCTCGGTTTTAAGGAGCTCTTCGAGCTCTCCGAAGTTTTTGTCTCCCATAAGCTCTATGGCCAAAGCTCTTGCGCCGCCCGAAAGCTTTGCACTGTCGAGCAGCTCGCAGAGTATTCCGAGGTGAGATATGTCGAGCTCGCAATCGGGGCTTATCTCGGTGAGGCTTTTTGCGGCAAGGCTTAAGACCTCGCACACGCAGTATTCGTCCACGTCGCCGATACATTCAAGTCCTGCCTGCGCTATCTCTCTGAAACCCGGGGCCCCGCCCGAGGCGCGGTATACGTTTTCGTGATAGTATACCTTTTCGAGCCCTTGCTCTCCGCGGGTGTTTTTGACTATCGAAAGGGTGACGTCCGGCTTTAAGGCCATAAGTCTGCCGTCGAGGTCGGTAAAGGTCAGCACGTTTTCCGAAACCAAAAAGTCTTTGTTTCGGGCGTAAAGGTCGTATTCCTCGAACTTGCTCATTTTGTAGCGACGGTAGCCGCTGCGCTCGTAAAGCGAGCAGAGCCGTCCTGCGAGACCGTCCTGTGAAAGTGTTTTCATAACTTCTTCGCTTTCTGTATTTGGGATAGGGCTATTTTATCATAGTAGTACGCTAAAGTCAAGAAAAATTTTCTCCAGCGAAAAATTTTGTAGAAATAAACAAACCAAGGTGCGCCAGGCAATGCCCTGCGCACCTTTTTGTCATATAATTGTCAGCGGAAGTACTCAACGGCGGCGCGGAACATTCCGATATCGTAGTTTCCGGGAACGTTTTTATAAAGGCCGCTGCCGGTTCTCTCCGAGTGACCCATCTTGCCGAACACTCTGCCGTCGGGCGAGGTGATGCCCTCAATGGCATACATCGAGTTGTTCGGGTTAAAGTGAACGTCGGAAGTGGCGTTTCCGTCGAGATCGACATACTGCGTTGCCACCTGGCCGTTTTCGATGAGCTTTTTCACGAGCTCTTCGCTTGCAAGGAATCTTCCTTCGCCGTGAGATATCGGAACGTTGATGATATCGCCTACGTTCACGTTCTTGAGCCAGGGCGACTTGTTCGAGGCTATCCTTGTGCGGACTATCCTCGACTGGTGGCGGGAAATGGTGTTATAGGTGAGCGTCGGGAAGCTTGCGTCGGCGTCCAAGATCTCGCCGTAGGGCACGAGGCCGAGCTTTATAAGCGCCTGGAAGCCGTTGCATATTCCGCAGATGAGCCCGTCGCGGTTGTTCAGAAGGTCGGTAACGCCGTCGCGGACCGCCTTGTTCCTGAAGAACGCGCAGATGAACTTGCCCGAGCCGTCGGGCTCGTCGCCGCCCGAGAAACCGCCGGGAATGAATATCATCTGGGAGCGCTTGAGCTCCTCGGCGAATTTCTCGACGCTCTCGCGTATTCCGGAAGAGCTGAGGTTGTTTATAACGATTATCTCGGGCTCTGCGCCTGCGTCGCGCATAGCTTTAGCGCTGTCATATTCGCAGTTGGTGCCGGGGAACGCGGGTATCAGAACGCGCGGCTTCGCGATTTTTATAGCGGGGGAGGCGGTGTTTCTGCCGTCGAACGAAAGGGTCGGAATGTCCTTCCCGCCCTGCGCTATGTTGCAGCTGTAAACGCCTTCGAGCCTGTCCTCATAGGTCCCCAGGAGCGAGCCGAGGGAGACGCTCTCGCCGCAGCCGCTTACCGTTTCTTCCGCGACCGTGCGGCCCACGGTCCTGCCGATATCGTCATCGCCGGAAAGCTCGAGGATAAAGCTTCCGCACCTGAGCGCAAAGATGTCTTCAAGTGCGAAGTCCTCGGCAAATTCAAATCCGATGCCGTTGCCTATAGCCATTTTGAGTACCGACTCGGCTATTCCGCCGATGCCGGGAGTGTAACAGGCGACCGCCTTTTCGCTCCTTAAGAGCTTTGTGACTTCGTTAAACAGCGATATGAGTGAATCCGGCTTCGGCAGGCCGTTTTCGTCGTATTCCGGCGTCAGAAGAACGACCTTATGCCCCGCCGACTTGAACTCGGGGGATACAACGTCAGAGACCTTTCCGGTCGTAACCGCGAAGGAAACAAGCGTCGGCGGAACGTCGAGGTCCTCAAAGCTGCCGCTCATCGAGTCCTTGCCGCCGATAGAGCCTATCCCGAGGTCGAGCTGCGCCCTGAAAGCGCCCAAGAGCGCGGCAAGGGGCTTGCCCCAGCGCTTGCCGTCCCGCCCGGGGTGTTCAAAGTATTCCTGGAAGGTGAGGTAAACGTCTTCAAAGCTCGCGCCGGTCGCGATAAGCCTCGAGACCGACTCTACGACCGCGCTGTATGCGCCGTGATAGGGGCTCTGCTCGGTGAGATAGGGGTTGTAGCCCCAAGCCATAAACGAGCAGTCGTCGGTGTGTTTTTTCTCGACGGAAATCTTCTGCACCATCGCCTGAATCGGCGTGAGCTGATTTTTTCCGCCGAACGGCATAAGAACGGTGCCTGCGCCGATGGTGGAGTCAAAGCGCTCCGAGAGGCCGCGCTTCGAACAGATATTGAGGTCGGCAGCCATCGACGACATATTTTCGGCAAAGCTGCCGGTAATATTTCTTTCGGCAAGAGCAGGGGCGGCGGGGGTAACGGTTATGTGCTTCTCCGCGCCGTTTGAATTGAGAAATTCTCTGCTCAGATCAACTATCTTTTTGCCGTTCCAGTTCATCACGAGCCTCGGCTCGGCCTTTACCTTTGCAACGGGGCAGGCCTGGAGGTTTTCGGTGTGCGCGAGCTCGAGGAACCTTTCAACGTCCTCGGGAGCCACGACTACCGCCATTCTCTCCTGCGACTCGCTTATCGCGAGCTCGGTGCCGTCGAGACCTTCGTATTTCTTCGGCACCGCGTTGAGGTCGATCTCAAGGCCGTCGGCGAGCTCTCCTATAGCGACCGAAACGCCGCCCGCGCCGAAGTCGTTGCATCTCTTTATGAGTCTGCTCGCCTCGGGGCTGCGGAAGAGCCTCTGAAGCTTTCTTTCCTCGGGCGCGTTGCCCTTCTGGACTTCTGCGCCGCAGGTCTCCACCGAGTGGGAGTCGTGCGCTTTAGATGAGCCTGTCGCTCCGCCGATGCCGTCGCGGCCCGTCGAGCCGCCGAGAAGTATAACAACGTCGCCGGGCGAAGGGACCTCGCGCCTCACGTTTTCTGCGGGAGCCGCCGCGATGACGGCGCCTATCTCCATTCTCTTTGCGGCGTAGCCGGGGTGATATATTTCATCTACGATGCCGGTCGCGAGGCCGATCTGGTTGCCGTAAGAGGAGTAGCCCGCCGCGGCGGTGGTGACGATTTTTCTCTGCGGGAGCTTGCCGGGGATAGTCTCCGAAACGGGAACTGTCGGGTCGGCAGCGCCGGTGACTCTCATCGCGCCGTAAACGTATGCACGCCCCGAGAGCGGGTCGCGGATAGCCCCGCCTATGCAGGTGGCGGCTCCGCCAAAAGGCTCGATCTCGGTCGGGTGGTTGTGGGTCTCGTTCTTAAAGAGGAGCAGCCAGGGCTCTTTTTTGCCGTCGGCTTCTATTTCGATTTTTACGGTGCAGGCGTTGATTTCCTCCGACTCGTCGAGCTTCGGGAGCTTGCCCATCTTCTTGAGATATTTCGCCGCAACGGTCGCGAGGTCCATAAGGCATATCGGCTTTTTGTCGCCGATTCTGTGCCTTACCTCGATGTATTCGTCGTAAGCCTTCTGCAAAAGCTCGTCCTCGAACTTAACGCCGTCGATAACGGTCAGGAAAGTTGTGTGACGGCAGTGGTCGGACCAATAGGTGTCGATCATTCTTATTTCGGTTACGGTCGGGTCGCGGTGCTCCGACCTGAAGTAGTTCTGGCAGAACTCAATGTCGTCTGCGTCCATCGCGAGCCTGTAGTCGTCCACAAATTTCTCGAGACCGGCTCTGTCGAGCGAGGTGAATCCCTCAAGGGTCTTGACCTCGGTCGGGATATCGTATTTCACGACGAGAGTTTCCGGCTTCTCAAGGGCCGCTTCTCGCGCCTCAACGGGGTTGATGACGTATTTTTTTATCTCCTTTATCTCGATTTCCGAGAGTTTTCCGTAGAGGCAGTAGACCTTTGCCGAGCGGATAAGCGGGCGCTCGCCCTGCGAGATTATCTGAATACACTGTGCCGCCGAATCTGCGCGCTGGTCGAACTGGCCGGGGAGGTATTCGACCGCGAAGACGGTCGCTCCGTCGGTGTTTATCTCTTCGGTTGCGATGTCGAGCTGCGGCTCAGAGAAGACGTTTTTAACCGAGTAGTCAAACAGCTCCTTGGTGATATTTTCCGCATCGTAGCGGTTGATTACTCTCACGTCTTCGAGACCGTTTATCATAAGAAGACCGCGCAGGTCATTCTTAAGCGCCTTTGCCTCGTTGGCAAGCTCCGGCTTCTTTTCAACGTATATTCTGTATACCATTACTTCACCTCATTTTTGAGAAAATCAAGTGCTTTTTTGCCGATGTCGCGGCGGTAATAGGCGTTGCCAAAGTGAATTTTTTCGCAGTATGAATAAGACTCGGCCACGGCGTTCTCAAGGCAGTCCGAGACGGCCACGGCGCCCAGAACGCGCCCGCCGCTCGTAACGAGTTTCCCCGAATCGAGCTTTGCTCCCGCGACGTAAACGTGCTCTTTGAGCTCCTCGGGTATTGTTATCTCATAACCTTTTTCGTACTTTTCGGGGTAGCCGTTTGAAGCCATTATCACGCAGCAGGCAGCTCCTTCAGAGAACTCCACGGGAACCTTATCAAGCCCGCCGTTAGTTGTCGCGAGCATAATGTCGAGGAGGTCCGACTTAAGAAGCGGCAGAACCACCTGCGTTTCGGGGTCGCCGAAGCGGCAGTTGTATTCCACCACTTTCGGGCCCTCAGGGGTTATCATCAGCCCGAAATATAGGCAGCCCTTAAAGGGTCTTCCCTCGGCTTTCATCGCTTTTACCGTCGGCAGAATTATCGTTTCCATAGCCTTTTTCGCGACGTCGGGGGTGTAATACGGGCTCGGGGCAACGGTGCCCATTCCGCCGGTGTTGAGCCCCTTGTCGCCGTCGTGAGCGCGCTTGTGGTCGGTCGAAGGGACCATAGGTATAACGGTCTCGCCGTCGGTGAAGGAGAGAACGGTCACCTCGGGGCCGGTCATAAACTCCTCTATGACGATTTTGTCTCCGCTCGCGCCGAACTTTTTGTCCTCCATAATCTCGCGGACGGCTTCATATGCATCTTCACGGGTGAGGGCAACTATTGCACCCTTTCCGAGCGCGGGGCCGTCAGCCTTTACTACGGTGGGAATTTTCGCAGTCTCGAGGTATTTAAGAGCCTCTGCGGCGTCGGTAAACACCTCATAGTCGGCAGTGGGGATGCCGTATTTTTTCATAAAGTTTTTCGAGAACACCTTGCTGCCCTCGATTATCGCCGCCTTTGCGTTTGGCCCGAAGCAGGGGACGCCGATTTTATTGAGCTCGTCCACGCAGCCGAGCACGAGCGGGTCGTCCTGCGCGACGACGGCGTAATCTATCCCTGCTTTCGCGGCAAAATCGACTATCGCAGGGATATCCGTCGAGCCGATGGGAACGCACTCCGCGTCGGCGGCGATGCCTCCGTTTCCGGGCAGGCAGTAGATTTTTTCGACGCTTTTGTTTTCAAGCAGCTTTTTTATAATCGCGTGTTCGCGGCCTCCGCCGCCTACGACCATTATTTTCATAGCTTTTTTCCTTTCGGGCGGAGCGCTTCGCTGTCGCGCGGAGTCTCCGAATTAAAAATGAGTAGGATACAAAAACTTAAAAGTTTTCGGTCGAGCCTTTTTCAAAAGGCTCGCGAGAGTCCAGAGGCAAGTAGCCTCTGGTCGCAGCCCGCAGGCTGCGAAATCCTCTTTACAAACAAAATCAGGAGGGTAGCCTGAACTGTCCGGTGGACAGTTCAGGCGCAGGGGACCCTATTAAGGGGTCCCCTGATTTGCCGAACGATGAGTGAGGCAAATTTTCTACCGCTCACAGCATTTGCCTAAAATACAACCTCTCAATAGCAATCCGAATAAATCGGGAATCTCTCGCAGAGCGCCTGAACCTCGGCCGAAACGCGCTCCCTGCTGCCCTCGAAGTCGGTCACGACGTCGTGGAGCCAGCCGGCGATCTTTTCCATCTCGGGCTCCTTAAAGCCTCGCGATGTGACGGCAGGCGTGCCCACCCTAATGCCGCTCGTGATGAACGGGCTCTGCGGGTCGTTCGGGACGGCGTTCTTGTTGACGGTGATGTGCACCTCGTCGAGGTCGTGCTCGAGCTGCTTGCCGGTGATGCCGAAGTTTTGCAGGTCGATGAGCATAAGGTGGTTGTCGGTCCCGCCGGAGACGAGGTTGAAACCGCGCTTTTTGAGCTCTTCGGCGAGCTTTGCGGCGTTCCTGACGATCTGCTGCTGATATTCCTTGAATTCGGGCTCCAAAGCCTCTTTGAGCGCAACCGCCTTTGCCGCGATAATGTGCATAAGCGGACCGCCCTGTATTCCCGGGAAGATTGCCTTGTCTATCGCCTTGGCGTATTCCTCCTTGCAGAGTATCATTCCTCCGCGAGGGCCTCTTAAGGTCTTGTGGGTGGTGGTGGTGACCACGTCTGCATAGGGGACGGGGTTCTGGTGGAGCCCTGCGGCTACAAGTCCCGCGATATGAGCCATATCGACCATAAGATAGGCTCCGACTTTCTTCGCGATTTCGCCGAAGCGCTTAAAATCTATCTCTCTCGGGTAAGCCGACGCTCCCGCGAGAATGAGCTTGGGCTTGCATTCGAGCGCGAGCCTCTCGACCTCGTCGTAGTCTATCCTGCCGTCGGCGTCGCAAACGCCGTAGGGGACGATGTTGAAGTATTTGCCCGAGATGTTCACGGGCGAGCCGTGAGAGAGGTGTCCGCCGTGGGCAAGACTCATCGAAAGGACGGTGTCGCCGGGTTGCAAAAGCGCGAAGAACACCGCGAGGTTAGCCGACGCGCCGCTGTGGGGCTGAACGTTTGCGTGGTCCGCGCCGAAGAGCTTGCAGGCGCGCTCTCTTGCAATGTTTTCGACCTCGTCCACATACTGGCAGCCGCCGTAGTAGCGGTGAGCGGGGTAGCCCTCGGCGTATTTGTTGGTGAGAACAGTTCCTGCCGCCAGAAGAACGCCCTTTGAAACTATGTTTTCCGAGGCAATAAGCTCGATGTTGTGCTGCTGACGGTGAAGCTCGCGCTCCGTCGCGGCATAAATTTCCTCGTCATACTGTCTTAATTCCTTAAAATCCATTTCGGTGCTCCTTTCAGATCAGTGGTGGAAGAGTCTCATTCCGGTGAACGCCATAACCATATTGTATTTGTTTGCCGTCGCGATAACCGCGTCGTCTCTTACGGACCCGCCCGGCTCGGCTACATAGCTAACGCCGCTGCGGTGGGCGCGCTCGATGTTGTCGTCAAACGGGAAGAAAGCGTCGGAACCGAGCGAAACGCCGCTTATCGAATTGAGATATTCCCTCGCTTCGGCGTCGGTAAGAGGCTCGGGGCGGGAGGTGAAGTAGCGCTGCCAGATGCCGTCGGCGCAGACGTCCTCCTCGTTCTTGTTGATGTATCCGTCAATGATGTTATCGCGGTCGGGGCGCTTTATCTCGGGCTTAAAGGGGAGGTTCAGGACCTTTTCGTGCTGCCTTAAGAACCAGGTGTCGGCTTTCGTTCCGGCAAGGCGGGTGCAGTGAATCCTCGACTGCTGCCCCGCGCCGACTCCTATAGCCTGGCCGTCGTAAGCGTAGCAGACCGAGTTGGATTGGGTGTACTTAAGGGTAATCAGCGAGATTATAAGGTCGCGGGCGGCTTCGTCGCTGAGGTCTTTGTTCTCGGTTACGATGTTGTTCAAAAGCTCGCGGTCGATCTTAAAGTTGTTCCTGCCCTGCTCAAAGGTTATGCCGAACACCTGCTTGTGCTCGACGGGCTCGGGAACATAGTCGGGGTCTATCCTGAGAATGGTGTAGTTGCCGCTCTTTTTTGACTTGAGTATCTCAAGAGCCTCGGGCTCATACCCGGGCGCGATGATGCCGTCCGAGACCTCGCGCTTTATCATCGAGGCGGTGGTCACGTCGCATACGTCCGAGAGCGCGACCCAGTCGCCGAAGGAACACATTCTGTCGGTGCCTCTTGCCCTTGCGTAGGCGCAGGCGAGCGGGGAGTCGTCAAGCCCCTTGATGTCGTCAACAAAGCAGGCTTTCTTGAGCTTCTCGGGGAGCGGGATACCTACGGCAGCCGAAGTCGGGCTGACGTGCTTGAAGGAAGTCACCGCGGGCAGACCGAGGGCTTCTTTAAGCTCCTTGACGAGCTGCCAGGAGTTGAAAGCGTCCAAAAGATTGATGTAGCCGGGCTTGCCGTTGAGGATCTCAAAGGGAAGGTCCCCGCCGTTTTCCATAAACACCCTCGAGGGCTTCTGATTCGGGTTGCAGCCGTATTTTAACAGCACTTCGTTTGCCATAAGAATTCCTCCTATTTATTGTATTTGTTAATGATTTTCTGTTCGTATCTGCCGCTTTCGAGGTCGGT
>CANRLU010000029.1 GCA_947631535.1 uncultured Clostridia bacterium
AGCCGCCCCAGTTCCACTCGGGCAGCTCGGCTTCGAGCAGGCGGTCTTTATAGTTGCAGGAGACCTCTATATACCTCTTTCCGTAGGGGTCGAGGCGGAGCGCGGTGCGCTTGTGCGCCTGCCTGAGCTCTACCTTTGAGAGCTCCTCGCCGTCGGCCGAAACAAGGGTGACCGTCTCTCCCTCTTTAAGGTTGAAGCCACATTCTATTGTCCCTATCGCGTCGGGACGGGTGTAATTTTTGCCGATGAGCTTGAGCGTCCCGCCGGCAGGTATGGACGTAGTGGGCAGAACAAATTCGTTCGAACCGTCGCTCACGGTCATTCCCGAGGTCGAGGCAAGTTCGCCGCCGAAGTTCTTCAGGATTATGTAGTCCCCGCCGGCGCTGCCCTTATAGGCGGTCTCATATATCCTTATGCCGCCCGTCCGCTTTACATTCAGCTTTATTTCGATGCTTTCACCGTAAAGCTCCGAAGAAATCACGGTGTCGCGCTCGGTAGTCTCGCGGCCGTTTATCTCCCAGCTCACAAATTCAACGCCGTCCTCGAGAGTGCAGCCGAGCGGGACCTCTATGCCGTCGAAATACCAGCCGTCGAAAGCAGTCCCGTCGGGGACTATCTTTGCGGTGTTGAGGTTTATGACCGCGCCGTTGGCGGGCTCGCAGTAAACGCTGCAGCACTTTTCGGCGTCATATTCAGGAAAGACCTTCGACATATGGAGCTTCGCGGCGTAGGGCCGCTTCTCTATCCATTCCTTTGCCGTATCCATCTCCCGCGAAACGCTCCAGACGCTCGCCGTACCCGCTTCCGAGGCCGCCACGAGCTCGTGGAGCCTTAAAGTGTGGAAGCTGTCCAAGTATTCCGAGGTGCGCTCGGCGTTGAGATAATACCCCGAGATGTCTGAAAGTATCGCAAGAAAGCGATCTCTTATGTCCTCGCGCTTGCAGAGCGATATCAAAAGGTCGCTGCGCTTGTATTTTTCGCTCTGGTCGTGGACGTCGTCGCGCCAGTCGTTGGGGTAGAGCCCGAAATACTCTTCGTCGAAGAGGTCGAGCATATGAGTTGACAGAAAATCGTTGCCGTAGAGCCCGAGCCCGAAGTCGGTATCAAAGAGCATAAACCGCCATTTGCCGTCAAACGGGGCCTCGTCGCTCATCGGGACCGACCCCGATTTATAGCGGAAGATCTTATAGTTGTTGGTCGGCCAGTCGCCGTTGCCGACGTATGACTCAAAAGCATAGTAGGTCAAGAAATTGTCGATGTCCAAAAGCTCCTCGAGTTCGGCGAAGGTAGCGTCATCGGTGAGGTCTTTATAGGCGTAGTCATACATTCTGTGCCAGTCGGCGTTCATAGACGCCCAGTTCGGGTCTTCGGGGTCTTCGGTCATAAGGTATTCGCTGCCCTTCAGGATATCCCACTCGCCGTCCTCGACGCCGTATTTGTGGTCGAGTAAATCTTCGGAAAACACCTGCTGACACCACGCGAAGCCGTAGTATTCGCCGTTGAGGAACACCGCCGCCGGACGGCTCTTTTTGACCTCGAGGCCGGCGGCCTCGGCGAGGGCGGAGATTGTGTCGTCGCGCTCGAACATAGCGCCGTTGTCGTTGGCACAGGCCCGCAGCGACAGCTTTTTATAGGAGACTATCTTGTTGCCGTTTGAATCCAGAGCGTCGGGGAAGAACTCGTATCTGAAGCGGTTGTTTACTTCGTCGTATTCCGTACGCGCGTAGAGACGCAGGTTTTTCTGGTTGTTCGAGCGGCTCCAGCCGCCGAAGATCCGCAGCCCGCAGTCCTGCGATATCACGCACTCGCCGTCGTACTCGAACACCTCCACATAAGCCGGACGCTCGCCCTCTCTGCCGCGCTGGTTCCAGTTGGCGGGGTCGGTGGGCTGGATCTCGCGCGTCGGCTCGGTGGCGAGGTAGTCGTCCCGCATCTTTCCGGCGATAAATATGCCGTCCTCGTAGTTATAGAGGTAATCGGGGTCGATAGAAACGGAGAAAACAAGGCAGTCGAAGCGGTTGGCGACGTCGTTTCCGCAGATATACGAGCGGGTGACCGGCTCGCTGAAGGTACCGTCTGGGTATTTCGCCGCCGCGGTGACGGTGTATATTTTCACCTCGTCGCTGCATTTAAGGTCGATGCCGTTGTAATATTTTCTGCCGTCGGCGGCAGGGTCGGCGCCGTCGCGGGTGTAATATATGGCCTCGGCGCCCTCCGCCGAAAGTTTGAGCTCCTGCGAAGAGGAATAAAATCCCGCACGAAGCGAAAAGCTGACCGCCTCGCCGTCGGTGGAGCCTATGGGGAGCTCCGCAGCGGGTTCCTCGGCGGAAAGATCGACAATTTCCGCCTCAACGGGCAAGGGGTTTGCCGAGATATATGAATCGGCCCAAAGGGTGGCCAGCGAAGCTGCGGCGAGCAGCAGAACAAGCGACAGAGCAAGGACGGTTTTCTTTGCTTTCGGTTTCATCACGGCACCTCCGTAAATTCGGTCAGCACTTTTTTGCATATATTGTGATTATATCACGAAAAAACGGTTTTGTAAACAGGAAATTTGCCTCACAACAGTGGAACCAAAATACCCCTCCACTTGAGAGGAGGGGTATGGGCTGGGGAAGCAAGGAGACGGCGTCCGCCGAAATCCCCGCTGTCAGGCGGCAATCCTTTTCGTTTGCCTCGCTTTGCTCGGCAAATGGGGAGACCCCCGGCGAGGGTAATGCGGCGTCAAAAGTTTGCGAAAACCGTACTGCCTGCACGCCGCATCTGTCGTTCGCTTCGCTCTCGACCCGAGTGTCCTGCGCTCGAGCACACAAATCGCAGAAATAGGGGCTTGACCGAAAACTTTTAAGATTTATTCTCTTGGACTGCTCCTATTTTGCCGAAAATACGCAAAGAAGACCCCTCTTGGGGGCTTCTTTGCTTTCGTCAGAGCATCCTGACCTTTTCTTCCAAAATGACCTCGTGCGCGTTTCTGCATATCTCTATCCCGTAAACGCCGCGCTCGGCCTCCCAGCCGTGGCTTTCTGCGCTCCAGTGCGCGAACGCCCGCTTTGAAAGCGTAAATTTCACCGCCTCGGTCTCGCCGGGCTTAAGCTCTATCTTCACAAACTCCTTCAGCTCGCGGACCGGCCGTATCGCCATTCCCTTTTGCGGGGCGACATAAAGCTGCACGACCTCTTTTCCGACAGTCCTGCCGACATTCTTTACCTTTACGCTGACATTTAATTCGTCGTCCTCCGTCATCTCGCTCCTGTCGAGCTCGAGGTCGGAATACTCAAATTCGGTGTAGCTCAGGCCGTATCCGAACGGGAAGAGCACGTCGAGCTTCTTGGTCTCGTAATATCTGTAGCCCACAAATATGCTCTCGTTATAGCTCACCCTGTCGCCTTCGCCGAAATACCAGAGATAAGAGGGATTGTCTTCAAGGCGCATCGGGAAGCTCTCGGCAAGACGTCCCGAGGGGTTTACGTCGCCAAAGAGGATATCTACCTCTGCTCCTCCCACAGCCTGACCCCCGAGATACGCCTCGAGAATGGCTTTCGGACTGTCTATCCAGGGCATTTCAACGGGACTGCCGTTGTGGAGCACCACCACCGTATCGGGATTTGCGGCGCACACCTCTGCGACGAGCCTGTTGTGCCCCTCCGGCAGGCGCATATGCCTCCTGTCGCCGCCCTCTGATTCGTAGCTGTCCGGCAGGCCAATGAACACTACCGCCTTTTCGGCTTCCCTTGCGGCCGCAATCGCCTCTTTTATGAGCGCGTCTGTGGTCTCGCCGCTGTCGCGGTCGTATCCCGCGGCATATGTAACGCTTATTCCCGCCTCTTTTGCGGCCTCGAGAGCGCCGGTTATTTTTATCTCCCTTATGTGGCTCGAACCTCCGCCCTGAAGCCTCGGCTTTTCGGCAAACGCTCCTATAAATGCGACTTTGTCCGTCTTTTTCAGCGGGAGCAACCCGCCATCGTTCTTAAGCAGGACCAGCGAATTTGCAGCGAATTTCCGCGCAAGGGCGTGAGCCTTTTCTTTGTCGCAGACGGCGCCCTTTACGCGGCCCTTTTCCGCCTTTTCAACGAGCCGAAGGACCCTCTCGCAGCAGCGGTCGAGTGCCTTTTCCGATAGTCTGCCGCTCTTCACGGCATCAACTATCCATCTGTCGGAGTGCTTTTCGGCGGGCATCGTCAGATCTGTTCCCGCTTCTATCGCGCCGACGCGGTCGTGAGTGGCGCCCCAGTCGCTCACGACAAGCCCCTCAAATCCCCACTCGCGGCGCAGGACTTCGTCGATGTAATAGCGATTCGCGGTCGAATAGGTTCCGTTTATCTTGTTGTAGGAGGCCATTACAGTCCAGGGCTGAGCCTTTTTCACGACGTTTTCAAACGCCGCAAGGTATATCTCCCTTATTGCGCGCTCGTCTATGTCGGAGGAAGAGGTGAAACGGCGGGTCTCCTGGCTGTTGGCAAAGAAGTGCTTGAGGCTCGTCCCCACCCCCTGCGACTGCACTCCGCTCACAAACTGCTCCCCGAGCTGTCCGGCGAGATAGGGGTCTTCCGAGAAATACTCGAAGTTGCGGCCGCAGAGCGGCGAGCGCTTTATATTTATGCCCGGGCCGAGCAAAACGTCTACCCCGTAGGCCAGGCACTCCCTGCCGAGCTCTTCGCCGAGCTCGCGGAGCATTTCGCGGTCAAAACTGGCGGCAGTGGTGACTGCCGCGGGGAAGCACACCGCCGGCATTGTGGCGTGGTCTTCGCGGGAATAATCGTCGGCCCTTATGCCGTGGGGCCCGTCGGAAGTGCGCGCCTGCCCTATCCCCAGCCGTTCTACAGCCTTTGTGAGCCAAAAATCCTCGCCCGAGGTGAGCGAAGCCTTTTCCTCAAGTGTGAGCTGTGAAAGAAGTTTTTTGATGTCTGTCATAAGCTTTGCCTCACTTTCCCGAATATTCTGAACGGCTCTGCCGCTCTCTTATTAGAGTATGCCACAAAAGCCGCTCGATTTCAAGAGCAAAAACGAATTTTGCCCGATTTTCGAATCATGTAAAATCGCAGTGTTTGCGCGTTAAAGCGTCATTAGGCTTTTTGCAGTGCTTAACAAACTTAAATTTGTGTATTTAGACGAAAACTGTTAAAAATTGCAATTTTTACTTGACAGCAGGCTTGACCGATGCTATTATATATATTGCAGTAAAAGTCGGGGTGGTATATATGGCGGAGCTTGAGCTTGCTTCTCTTTCCGATGAGGAGCTCGCCGCCTCATCGTCCGAAAACGATGAGGCCTGCAGCGCCCTGATATCAAGATATCTGCCCTCGGTGAGGCGTCTTGCGAGAATGTACACAAAGAGCGCCGCCGATTTTGACGACCTGGTCTCCGAGGGGATACTCGGGCTTTTCAGCGCGGTGAAAACGTTCAGCGCGGGCAAGGGCGCGAGCTTTTCCACCTATGCGGGGACATGTATGAACAACCGCATGCTCTCCGCCCTGAAAAAATCCGCAAGGATACGCAACCGCGAGGAGGCCCTTGGCGACATAAGCGCTCCGGAGGGGTCCTCCCCCGAAAAGATCGTTTTGGACCGCGAAGTTCTGAGCGAGATATTCTCAGAGATATCGGAAAATCTCTCGGAGCTCGAACGCTCGGTGATAGGGCTCTATCTTTCGGGAGCGTCATATTCAGACATCACAAAAAGCCTCGGAATAACCCGCAAAGCGGCCGACAATGCGCTTTCACGGGTGAGGCGCAAGCTGAGAAAAAAGTTCAGATAAAATCCCGAAAGGGTTTTTATATAAATGCCGTTTGGCACTTTACCGCTATGTTTCCGCATTCGTCGGTGAATCTTCTGATCGGCAAATCATTATAAGTGAGGGACTCTCTATGTATGAGGACAAAACATTAGTATGCCGTAACTGCGGAAAGGAATTCGTTTTTACAGCGGGCGAACAGGAATTCTACGCCGAAAAGGGCTTTGAAAACGAGCCTAAGATGTGCAAGGAATGTCGCAAGAAGAAAAAGGAAGAGGGCAAGCAGTTCTACACTGCGGTATGCGCTTCCTGCGGAAAGGAAGCAAAAGTACCCTTTAAGCCGCACGATGACCGTCCGGTCTACTGCAGCGAGTGCTTTGCCAAGATGAAAGAGGAAAACTGATCCTGCTTTTCCGCGCAGCCTGAGCGATCGGGCTGCGCTTCTTCTTTTTTAAAAGCTTTCGGCGCAAAGCCGTGCGCCTTGGTGCGGGCGAAGCCCGAGCCCGCCCCCCGCAGGGGGGGGCGGGCTGCGCGCCGCAGGCGCGCCCGCGCGGAGCACGGCGGGCTTCGCCCTCGGAGAGCGCAAACAAAAGCGCAGCAGAGCCCTTCCGCAAGGGGGGCAGGGGCGCCGCGCCTTTTTTCTCTGCCCTCGGGATATTGCAAATCCCGATTTTTTGTATTATAATGATAAAAAGGACATAATAACAGCATATCTTAATGGAGGTAAAACTATGAAGATCACCAAGGATTCCATCATCGGCGACGTTCTGGACGTCGATTTCGGCTGTGCTCCCCTCTTTTTAGAGATGGGCATGCACTGCCTTGGCTGCCCCTCGGCACGCGGCGAGACCATCGCTGAGGCCTGCGCCGTCCACGGCACCGACCCCGACGAGCTTGTGAAAAAGCTCCGCGAATATTTCGGGCAAAATGCCGATCAGGCTTGATAAAAGGCTGTCGCTCTGCACGGAGTTTGTCTCTCGCGGGGGTTACGTCCTCGACGTGGGGACCGACCACGCATATCTGCCCTGCTATTTGGTGGAGAGCGGGATATGCAGCCGCGCGGCGGCCTCGGACATAGCCGACGGGCCCCTTGCCGCCGCACGCAGGACCGTTGCGCAGTGCGGGCTCGAAAGCAGGATAACACTTTATAAGTCCGACGGGCTCGCCGACATTCCCGAAGAAGTCATCACCGGCGTTACCGACATAGTCGCGGCGGGAATGGGAGGAGAGCTCATCGCAAAAATACTCTCGGGGAGAACGCCGCCGAAAACCGCAGGGCTGATCCTTCAGCCAAACTCGCGCGCTTCGGTGCTGCGGCGGTTTTTGTGCGCCTCGGGGTATGAGACGCTCTCGGAACGGGCTGTCTGCGACGGGAAATTTATATACACCGTGATAAACGCGAGATTTACCGGAGACTGCCGCGAGCCGGACGAATTTGAGTGCGCGGTGGGCGCGCTCGACCCACACGACGTGCCCTCGCGGGCCTATCTTGAAAGAAAGTCCGGCGCTCTTCGGGCGGCGGCGGAAGGAATGGCGAGAGCCGTCTCGGAAGAGCAGCGCCGCGAGGCGGAGCATATGCTCGCGCTCGCGGGGAAAATAGACGCCTACATAGGCGGGAGAAAATAGGGCGCCAAGGAGTGCGCATCGGTGCGGCGACCCCGCCCGCCGCGCTTCGCGCGGCTCGCGCGCCTGCGGCGCGCGCTGCCGTCCTGCGGACGGCAGCGGGGTCGCCTCAAAGAGCGCCTGCATCTTATCCCGCAAAACTTTCACCGAGGCGCCGACAGGGCGCCCGACCCTAAGCGCAGAAAGGACGATTTTATGACTACTGTCGGACAGATATACGACCTCATCGACGGCTTTGCGCCGTTTCGCAATCAGGACGGCTTTGACAACTCGGGGCTCTGCGTGGGCTCGCGCAGTCAGGAGGTCAGCCGCGTGCTTCTGGCGCTCGACGCCTCCAACAGCGTGGTAGACGAGGCAAAAAGGCTTGGCTGCGAGCTTATTGTCACCCACCATCCGGTCATCTTCCACCCTATGAAGCGCCTCGACACCGATTACCCCGCCGCCCGCGCGCTTGCAGCAGGAATAGCCTGCATAGGCTGCCACACCAGCCTCGATTCAGCGCCCTACGGCGTCAGCGACATGATGGTTAAGCTCCTCGGCTTTGAGAACCTCGGCGTCACCCCCGAAATAAACCGCCGCGATCCCGAGACCGGCGCTCCGGTGGGCTACGGGGCTATGGCAAGGTGTCCGAAAATGTCCCCAAAAGAGCTTGCGGAGCTCTCTAAAGAGCGCTTCAAGAGCGCGGCTCTGAGGTGGGTTGACGGCGGGCGCGATATAGACACCGTCGCCTGCGGCTCGGGCGCTTGTTCCGAGATAATGGAGTACGCAAAGGAGCTTGGCGCACAGGCCGTCATCACGGCCGACGTAAAGCTCGACCGCTTTTTGGAGGCCCACAGGCTCGGCATCACCCTCATCGACGCAGGCCATTACGAGACCGAAGTGATCGCCCTGCCCTATCTCAAAGAAAAGATCGAAGCCGCTTTCGGCTTGGAGTGCATCGTCTCCCGCGCCGACGGCGTAGTGTGCGGCATCTGATAACAAAGGAGTTATGACATTATGGCGCTCGACGGCGTGTTTCTGAGCCGAATAAAAAATGAACTCGAGCCGCTGCTCATCGGCGCACGGGTGGATAAAATACATCAGCCCTCCCGCGACAGCATCGTTATAACGCTGCGCACGCAGGGCTTCGGTGCGAAAAAGCTGCTGCTTTCGTCGTCGGCGGGAACGGCGCGAGTCCACCTCACCGAGCGCGAGCCCGAAAACCCGCAGACCCCGCCGATGTTCTGCATGCTGCTGCGAAAGCACCTTTCATCGGGAAAGCTCACCGCCATTCGGCAGGACGGCTTTGAGCGCATACTCTTTTTCGACTTCGAGGCTTCCGACGAGCTCGGCGACAAAGTCACCCTCACCCTTGCCTGCGAAATAATGGGCCGCTGCTCGAACATTCTGCTAATTTCCCCCGACGGGCGGGTCATCGACGCGATAAAGCGTGTCAGCGAGGACATGTCCCGCGTGAGGCGGATACTGCCGGGAGTGGCCTACAGCCTTCCGCCGAAAGACGAGCGCCTCAGCCTTATGAACTTTTCCGACGGCGAGCTCATCTGCGCGCTGCGGCTGCAAAACGCCGAGCTCTCAAAGGCGCTTATTAAGTGCGTCGAGGGGATATCTCCGGTGTTTGCCCGACAGGCGGCGTTTGAGGCAGCAAGGGGCGAAGACCGCCTTGCAAAAGAGCTTTCCGATGCCGAAGCCGAGAGGCTCTGCATATATCTTCACTCGGTCGCGGAAGAGCTTGAGCGCGGCGAAAACACATACTGCATACTCCGCGAGCAGAGCGGCCTTATGAAGGACTTCTGCTTCACAAAAATCACCTTTTACGGCAGCCTTATGGCGGTCAGGGAGTTTGATTCGCCCTCGGCGCTTTTGGACTGCTTCTATTCCGAGCGCGACGTCCTGGCGCAGACAAAGCAGCGCGCCGACGACCTATTTAAGCTCGTCACCTCTTTGAGCGAGAGGATACGCCGCAGGGTATCGGCGCAGAAGCTCGAGCTTGAGGAGTGCAAAAACCGCGACTCCTACCGCATAAACGGCGACCTCATTATGTCGAACCTATACCGCATAGAAAAGGGAATGACTAAGGTGAGCGTCGAAAACTTTTACGAGGAGGGCTCGCCCGAGGTGGAGATCCCGCTCGACCCGCGCCTGACCCCCTCGCAGAACGCCCAGAAATTCTATTCGGAATACCGCAAGGCCGACACTGCCGACAAAATGCTGCGAAAGCTCATAGCCTCGGGAGAAGAAGAGGAAAGATATATCGACTCGGTGTTTGACGCCCTCTCGCGGGCCTCCACCGAAAGCGAACTCTCGGAGATAAGGGCCGAGCTCGCATCTATGGGATATGTCCGCAGTCAGCGGAGCAGGCAAAAGCAGCCCAAGGCCCTGCCGCCGCTTGAATACCGCTCAAGTTCGGGCTTCAGGATACTCGCGGGAAGAAACAACCGCCAGAACGACCTTTTGACCTTAAAGCTCGCCGACCGCTCGGACATATGGCTCCACGTGAAGGACATAACCGGCTCGCACGTGATAATCTGCTGCGAGGGCAGGCAGCCCGACGAAGATACGGTCTCGGAGGCCGCGATGATAGCGGCATACAACTCCTCGGCGCGAAACGGCTCGTCGGTGCCGGTGGACTTTACGCAGGTAAGATATGTTAAAAAGCCCTCCGGCGCGAAACCCGGAATGGTGATATATACCAATCAAAAGACGCTTTACGTTACCCCCGACGGCGACGCCGCCGAAGCTCTGAGAAAGAAGTGATAAAGATGAAGCAAAACCTCGGTCCGCGCTTAAAAAAAGCGCTGCCCTACATAATCGCAACGGCGGTGCTTTATCTTATCATTCCGCCCATACTCATTTTTGCGGAATTTTACGTCGCCAACGGCTCGGGAATGTTATATATGGCCTCGCCCGCGGCAATATGCTGTGCGGCGATCGGCGTGGGATATTTTTACGGCAAGAAGTCGGGCCGCGACCCGATAATGCCGCTTGCGAGCGCGGTGCTGTTTTTGGCGCCGATGTTCGTTTACTACAACGTGACGGCGTGGATATATGCGCCGATAGCCGCGGTGTGCTCGTTCCTTGGGGAATGTTTCGGCGCGGTAAACGCGAAGATGAGGAAGTAGAGAGGGCTGACGGGGGAGGCAGAGACTTTTGCCCCCTCCATCTCCTCCCTCCCCCAAAACATCCGCACAAAAAATCTCCCCGCACATGCAGTGCAGGGAGATTTTGTTTAAGCTATTCTATCGGCTCGAAGTCGGCCGCGCCGTGCTTGCAGAGCGGGCAGACAAAGTCTTCGGGAAGCTCGTCGCCCTCATAGACATATCCGCAGATCTTGCAGACCCAGCCCTTCTTGCCCTCGGTCTTGGGCTTCGGCTTTACGTTCTTCTGATAGTAGGTGTAGGTCATCGTCTCGGCGTCGGAGATGACTCTCGCCTCGGTAACCGAGCAGATGAACATTCCGTGAGTGCCGAGGTCAACATACTGCTCGACCTTCAGCGAGAGGAAAGCGTTGATATATCTCGGCAGGAAGACGAGCCCGTTGTCCGAGCGGAGCACCTCGCAACCCTTGAATTTATCGACGGCCCTGCCGCTCTGGAAGCCGAAGGTCTCAAAGACTTTGAAAGGAGCTTCGGTAGAGAGGCAGCAGACGTTCATCTTTCCGGTCTGCTTGATGACGTGGTGGGAGTAGTTCGACTTGTTGATGTTCACGGCGACGCGGTAGGGGTTGTCGGTCAGCTGGGTGACGGTGTTGACTATAAGACCGTTGTCCTTGGTGCCGTCGTTAGAGGTCACGACATAAAGCCCGTAGCCGATCTTGAAGAGCGCGGTCATATCCTGCTTGTTGGCGGTCTCGGCGCTCTGGGCGATGTAGTCGCGGCAGAGCTCTTCGGCGAGCTCCTCTATCTCGCGGCGGCTGTCGTCGTTGAGGGCAGAAAGAATTTTGACCGTGGTCTTGGTGTAGTTGATGTTCTTGCAGGGCTCGAGCATCTTGAGCATCGTCTTTGCGGCGAGAGGGGCCCAGGAGCCGTTCTCCATAAGCGCAACGGTGCGGTTCTGATATCCGCGCTCGGTGAGATGGTTGATGAATTCGCGCATAAACGGGAAAATCTCGGCGTTGTAGGTGGTCGTCGCGAGGACGAGCTTATTGTATCTGAACGCGTCTTCGACCGCCTCGGCCATATCTTCGCGGGCGAGGTCGGTGACGACTACCTTCGGGCAGCCCTTTGCGGTGAGCTTGCTTGCCAAAAGCCGGACGGCCTCTTTGGTGTGACCGTAGACCGAGGTGTAAGCTATCATTATGCCCTCCGACTCGGGACGGTAGCTCGACCAGATGTCGTAGAGATTGATATAGTGGCCGAGGTCTTCGGTGAGGACGGGGCCGTGGGTCGGGCAGATGATTTGTATATCGAGCTCGGAGGCCTTTTTGAGGAGCTTCTGGACCTGAGCGCCGTATTTCCCGACTATGCCGATGTAATATCTTCTCGCCTCGCAGTCCCACTCCTCCTCGACGTCGTTGGCGCCGAATTTTCCGAAGCCGTCGGCCGAGAAGAGGACCTTGTCCTTTGAATCGTAGGTGACTATTACCTCGGGCCAGTGGACCATAGGCGCGGTGACGAAGGTGAGGTTATGCTCGCCGAGCGGGAGGACGTCGCCCTCGCCGACAACTATCCTGCGGTCGGCGTAATCGGTCCCGAAGAACTGCTGCATCATAGTGAAAGCCTTCGCCGACGAAACTATCTTTGCGTTGGGGTAGAGGTTCATAAAGTTGGCGATATTGCCGGCGTGGTCGGGCTCCATATGCTGAATGATTAGGTAATCGGGCTTGCGCGAGCCGACAGCCGCGGCGACATTGTCGAGCCACTGGTGCTCGAAGCGGATATCGACGGTGTCCATAATCGCGACGTAAGCGTCTAAAATGGCGTAGGAATTATAAGCCATTCCGTTCGGCACGACATACTGCCCCTCAAAGAGGTCGATCTCGTGGTCGTTGACTCCGATGTATCTGATGTCTTCGGTGATTTTGGTATTCATAGGGTATCATCCTCCTTTAATATTCAATGGAAATCGCGGCGACCCGTGAGGGCGCACCGCGACGTGGTGCCGGAAGCGGGGGTCGAACCCGCACGGTATCTCTACCACCGGATTTTGAGTCCGGCACGTCTGCCAATTCCATCATTCCGGCGCAAATGTTATTATATCAAATCCGGACTTTAATGTCAAGAGCAAAAGTGGAGGGATATGTATGATTTGGGATTAAACCTGAAAGATTTCGGTTGAGGAAGAGGCCGCGGAAAGGCTCGGATATACAATTATCCCGCCGGAAGAATAACGCGGCAACGCCGCACTGATGTTAAAAGCACTGTATCTTAGGCAAAAAATCACTCGAAAGGGGAGAATCCCGCTTTCGGGTGATTTTCTTTAAAATTATATAGGAATGAATTGCGGGTCTTTAAGCGTGGGGAACACCCCGGCGAGGGTCTCCCCAATAAAAACTGTCCACTGGACAGTTTTTATTCCCCGTCCTGCGCTTCGCTGCGCAAGGTTTTCCGCGCCTGCGGGCGAGGGTTAAGGGGCTCCTCGCCCCTTAACCCTCGCCACCCTTTTGAGAAAGGGTGGACCGAAAACTTTTAAGCCTATTCCGCAGGATTGCAAACCTCTTACTACTCCCTGCTGTACGGCAGGGCGCCGAGTATCTCAAACGCCCCCGACTGCTGCCACATCTGCGCCGTTACGAGCACCGTGAAGCCTTCGCCGAAGTCGCAGGCAAAGTCGTTCGGAGAATACTTCGGCAGCCCGAAGCAGGACATCGTATTCATAATTATCCCGCCGTGGGTTACGACCGCCGCGCTCGAGTAGCCGTTTTTCATCATGTCGTTCACGATAAAGTCGAGCCCTTCAAAACACCTCTGCACAACATGCCGCAGGCTCTCGCCGTTCGGCGGGGGATTGTCGAGCCCGCCCTTCATAAACGCCTTGTATTCGGGGGTGTCTTTTATCTCTGTGAGGAGCTTTCCCTCAAAATCTCCGAAGTTCATTTCCCGAAGCTCGGGCACCACCCGCGCATATCCCTCGGGATATAAAAATGCGGCCGTGGCTATGCACCGCCTCAGCGGGCTCACATATACCTTATCGACCTCCGGGTAAACATAGCGCTCCGCCTTTTCGGCGAGCTCGCGCTTTCCGTTGGCCGATACCGGCGACTCCGTTACCCCCACGTAGCGGCCCTCCTCGTTGGCGGCGCATATAGCGTGGCGGATGAAATGTATCCTGTAGCCTTTCATATTAACCTCCTTTGCGGCAGGTCATGCCGCATTTTGTCGTATTTCAACAAAAAATAAATGGAAAATTCATTAAATCTACTGTTTTACAAAGAGTAAAATCGGGTGTATAATAGTCAATACGTTATTACTTTACAGCGGAGGCATACTGTGAATACCGAATTTGCAAGGATAATGACTCTTTTAAGAAAGGAGCGCAAGCTCTCCCAGAAAAAGGCCGCCGAAGACCTCGGGGTCTCGCAGGGGCTTTTGTCGCACTATGAAAAGGGCAAGCGCGAGTGCGGGCTCGATTTTTTGGTGCGCGCGGCGGATTATTACAACGTCAGCTGCGATTATCTTCTCGGGCGCTCTCCCGAGCCGCAGGGCAGGACTATCTCGATCGAAGATATCCCCGAGGACGACCCTAACCAGCGCGACAAGGTTACACCCAATTCCGTTATGATAGCTTTCAACAAAAAGCTGATAAACAATTCGCTGAGCGTGTTTTACTCTCTTCTCACAAAATGCCGCTCGTCAACGGTGGTAAGAGAGGCTTCGGGATACCTGATGCTCGCGGTATATAAAATGTTCCGCTATATCTATTCCGCCAACCCCAATAACGACCAGAATTTCTTTATGATCGACGCCACAGCGGCCCCGTCGGGGACCAACGCCGCTATGAACATGTGCGAGGCGAAGATAGCCGCGGCGTCTTCGGGGACCGTGCTCGAGGGCGAAGACTGCGTGAAGAACGCCGAAGAGCTTTCGGCCAACACCCAGAGTCTCGCCGAGGAATATCCGAGATATTACTCTTCGATGGTGAACCTCATAAAGAACAGCGAGTCGAGGATAAAGAGCCTCAACCGCAAGGACTGAAAAGAGTATATCACACCTTCGGGGAAATTTCAAGGCAGGCAGAAATAAAAGCCGCGCATCACGGGCGGCTTTTTTGCATAAATCTTTTAACAAATACACGGCGGCGAAAGCCGTCGGGAAAACCTAATGCATCGGAGTATTATTATGGACTACAGATTTTCTGAAAAATTCATCGACCTCAAGCCGTCGGCCATTCGCGAGATATTCAAGAGCCTAGGGACTCCCGGCTCGATATCGTTCGCGGCGGGCAACCCCAGCCCCGAGAGCTTCCCCGTTTCGGATATGAAGCGCATAGCCGACGAAATATTCGAGAACGAACCCGTGACGGCCCTGCAATACGGCATAACCGAGGGCTACACGCCGCTCCGCAGGCTCGTTTCGGAGCGCTTAAAGCGCGTTTACAACATCGGCACGCCCGACGATGACCTCATCATCGTCACCGGCGGTCAGCAGGGGATAGAGCTCACCTGCAAGGTAATGTGCAATGAGGGCGACGTCGTTCTCTGCGAAGACCCGAGCTTTATCGGCGCGCTCAACGCCTTCCGCTCGCTCGGCGCGAAGCTCGTCGGCGTTCCGCTCGAGGGCGACGGTATAGACGTCACAGCCCTCGAGGAAGCCCTTAAAAACAACCCCCGCGCAAAGTTCCTCTACACTATCCCGACTTTCCAGAACCCCGCGGGCATCACCACGAGCCTCGAAAAGCGCCGCGCGGTGCTCGGTCTCGCGAAAAAGTACGATATTCTTATCCTCGAAGACAACCCCTACGGCGACCTCCGCTTTACCGGCGAAGACGTCGCGACATATAAGAGCTTGGACACCGAGGGGAGAGTCCTCTACTGCGGCTCGTTCTCAAAGGTCCTCTCGGCGGGAATGAGAATAGGCTTCCTCTGCGCGAACAAGGCGCTCATCACTAAGATAGTCGTCGCAAAGCAGGTCGAGGACGTCCATACAAACGTGCTCTTCCAGATGATCTGCGCGAAATACATCGAGCAATGCGACCTTGAGACTCACATCGCCGAAATACGCAAGCTCTACCGCCACAAGGCGGGGCTTATGCTCTCGGCGCTCGAGAAGTATATGCCGCCGGAGGTAAGCTTTACCCGCCCCGAGGGAGGAATATTCCTCTGGTGCTCGCTCCCCGAGGGACTGAGCCTCGGCGAATTTGTTAAGCGCGCCGGAGAAAAGAACGTATTCGTCGTTCCCGGGACCGCTTTCAGCCCCGACCCCGAGGCGCCGAACCGCTCGTTCAGGCTCAACTACTCTATGCCCTCCGACGGGGAGATAGAGCGGGGAATAAAGATACTCGCGGACATCGCAAAGGATATGCTGAAAAGGTAGACGGAAAGCGGCTTGCCGATATAAATCGGAATTCAGCGAGGCAAGATGTTATGATAAGAGAAATTACCGAAAAGGATTTTGACGGTCTTTTGTCGCTTTATACGCAGCTGCATGATAATCCGTTTCCGAATAAAGATGACAGAGTCGTTTCAATATGGAACAGTATTCTTAATGACAAGAATCATCATATAATAGTGGCGGATGAAAACGGCATTTTGGTATCTTCTTGCGTATGCGTTATTATTCCGAATCTGACTCATGAACAACGCCCATACGCTCTGATTGAAAATGTTGTTACCGACAGAGAATACAGGAAAAAGGGTTATGCGACAGCCTGTTTGAATTTTGCAAAGGAAATTGCACGGAGCGAAAACTGCTATAAAATGATGCTGATGACCGGTTCAAAAAGCAAGGACACCCTCGGCTTTTATGAACAGGCAGGATATAACCGAAATGATAAGACGGCTTTTATACAATGGCTGTAGATTTTGATATTCGCACTTCTACGCAAAAAGCAGACGGCTTCCGTCTGCTTTTTTATACTTGTTCGGTTTTTCGGCGGGCTATCTCCTCAATTTTCTTATACCGGCGATAATAATTACCACTAAGTATACAATAAGTATTGCCGATGCGCCGCCGGCGGTGTCTAAAAGGACGTCGGTTATCTGCGGTCCGCGAGCCGTCGCGAAGAGCTGAATGGTTTCGTCTAAAACCGATATCGCCAAAACCGACGAAAGCGCGTTCCAAAAGCCCTGCGCGCCCCATTTTACGTCGCTCCAGAGCAGCGCGAGCTCGGCTCCTATCGCCGCGTATTCAACGAAATGAGCTACCTTTCTTACGTTTAGGAGCAAAAACTCGGTCAGCCCCTGCGGGGCGTGCAGGAAGACGAGCACCTTTTCCATAATATCGCGGACTTTGCCGCTCAGCTCGCTCGAATCCTCGCCCGAAAGCGCGGAATTTATCCAGATAAACCCGACCGTGAGCACGATAAGCGCAAGCGTGAACGCGACGTGAAGCTTCTTTCTTTTCAATTACTCTTCCTCATTTCCTTTTTCGAGTTTTGTTACGGTTACAACGCCGCCGCCAGCCTTAAAGCTGAGCGAATAGTCTTTGTATTCAAAGGAATATACCCTTTCGGGGTCGTTCTGATACGAGGGGCGCGGGTCGTTTCGGAGTATTTCCTCTATAACGGCGGCGTCCTCGGGCGGTATTTCCCGAAGGAGCTCGGGCGGAATGCTCACCTCGAGCTTATAGCCGCTGAATTCCTCCGCGAAGCCGCACACCGCGTCGGGGCGGCTGTCGGCATAGGCGATATAGGGCTTTATGTCGAATATCGGGGTGCCGTTCATAATATCCGCCCCCGAGACCAAAAGGACGTCGCCGCGGTCGCGTGTGTGCTCTATTCCCTCGAGCTTAACGCAGCTGAGCCCGAGAGAGTTGGGGCGGAAGGGCGAGCGGGTCGCGAATACGCCCAAGCGGGTGTTTCCGCCGAGGCGGGGCGGTCTTACCGTCGGGCTGAACTTTTTGCCCAACGATTCCGAAAACTGCCATATGAGCCAGAGATGGCTGAACTGCTCGATGCCCCTTAGGGCTTCTTTTACGCGGAATTCCGGCTCAAACACGATTTTTGAGACCGCCGAGCAGAGCCCGCTCTGCCGCGGAATGCCGAATTTCGAAGTAAAGCCGTTTTCGATCCTTGCGATGATTTCAAGCTCCGTAAAAGCCGCCTCCCAAAAAGCCGATTTCAGTTATAATATCATATTCCGAAGCATTTTGCAACAGTATAGCGCGGAAATTATTAAGCCGCAAGCGGAAAAATCTTAAGATTCGGTTACAAAGTTTTTGCTTCCACACCCCCTGCCCCCTCTCCCTCAGAGAGGGCGAGGGGGACTTCACCCTACCCCCTGGTCGTTCACCCTTCGGCGAACGACACGACCCCTCCCCTCGAGGGGAGGGGTATAAAGCTCCTCGAATGTGATTTCGAGGGAGGGAATTTGGTGCGGCTCTTTTGGGCGCGTATGCGCTTAGCTCTTGGGATTCAAGGCGCATGGCATTTGGGTCGAGAGCGAAGCGAACGACGAAAGCGACGGAAACAAACGTGACCTTTATATCACTTTTTGCGTCGCTTTTCCCCTCAAAATATCCTGTTGCTTTTTCCGGCGGAATGTGATACAATCGGAGTGAAGAAGTCGGAAAAGCGATTTTAAGGAGCGGCGTATGCTTATAACGGTATTTTCAAAGGATTCAAAGCGCGGGTTTGCCGCGGGTTCAAATAACCTCACGCCCGAAAAGCTCGCGGCAGGGGCAATAACCGCCGCTGCGGGGCTCGTTATCGCGGCGATAGGCGGGCTTTTGCGGCTCAATAGGTCGGAAAAGACGAAAAAGAAAAAGCGCCCGATATGGCTCGCGGCGCTTCCGCTGATCTACGGCGCGGCGAAGTCCAAAGCCGAGCGCAAGGTCATCGACAGCCTCGTTTCGGAGACCGAAAAGGCGGGAGAAACGCTCGGCGTCGGGAAGATCGCCGTCCCCGCAGAGGAAGCTTTTGAAGGCGACCACGGCGGGATAGAGGTAGTCGGGGCGATTCCGATATCCTCTGAAGAAGAGGTATACGAACACATATAAAAATCGGGAGGGCTTAAACCCTCCCGCGTTTTTATGCTTTGAATTCTTTTACCCAGAGCCCGTGGAGATTGCAGTAAGCGTAAATTTTGCACTCGGGCATATAGGGGAACCTGACCTCCGTCGACTGCTCGGGCGCGAGTATGACCTTGTTCTCGCGGTTGCCCGATACCTGAGAAATCCACATTATGTAGTGCTCCTTGGTCATCGGGTGCTCGACCGAGCCTACTCTTACGACGAGCTCGCCGTCGTTCACCTCGACGACGGGGACGTGCTTTTCAACGGCGGCGTCGGTGGAGTTGGCGGTAAGGGTCTCCATAGGCTTGCCGCAGCAGACGACGTTGTCAAGACTGCCGAGAACGTCCTCGGCGACAGCGCCGCAGACGGAGCATTTTTTGTAGCTGAAATAATCCTTCATAATACTGACCTCCTGAAAATATTTTGCTGTTTTTATTATACCACAGTTTATTTTTGCTGTAAAGCCCTCAGCGGGAGATAATGATTACACGCTAAATATGCAGCAGCGCCTGGGCTATCATAAAGTAGGCAAGAAGCGTCACGGCGTCTACTATGGTTGTTATGAACGGGCTCGCCATAACAGCGGGGTCGAAGCCGACAGCCTTTGCAAGGATAGGCAGCGAGCAGCCGATCATCTTTGCGATAAACACCGCCACCACCATAGTAAGGCATACCACGAGCGC
>CANRLU010000030.1 GCA_947631535.1 uncultured Clostridia bacterium
GTGCGCCTGTTTTTGTAACTATGTCAGCTTTTTCTTTCGCGGACCTCGAGGTTTTGAGGTCGGCAAAATTTTCTTGCCATTTCTGAAGTGGGTTGCTTCATACCTGTCAAAGAAAACCAATAATCCGAACGTGTCGCCTATCGGGAACAGGTTCGGATTATACTGGTTTGGTGCGGCAAATGGGACTTGAACCCATACGTCGTTCGACACACGCCCCTCAAACGTGCCTGTCTGCCTATTCCAGCACTGCCGCATATTCGGTTTGCTCAAAGAAAGCTTTCATATTATAGCACCGCTTTTCGGTGTTGTCAAGGGGTTTGGACAAAAAATTTCGATTTTCTTGAAATTTCCGGGGGAGCTCTCAAAAAAGCTCCCCCGAAACCGTTATGACATATTGTATCTGTGCCCTCCGGGGCCGCCGAGCGCTATAAGCGGGTCGATGCGGGTGTCGTTGTGCCGCATCTCAAAGTGCAGGTGATTTCCCGAGGCGTTGCCCGTCATTCCGACTTTCGCGATGACGTCGCCCTTCTCTACCCTGTCGCCCTCCTCTACGAGCAGCTCGTTGCAGTGACCGTAATAGGTCTCATATCCGTGGCCGTGGTCGATTATGACCAGCTTTCCGTAAGAGCCGTACCAGCCCGAGAAGGTGACCTTGCCGTCGCAGGCGGCATAGATGTCCGTCCCGCGGGGGATTCCTGCGATATCTACGGCGCGGTGGTTGGAGTGATCCCACGAGCGGTAGCCGAAGGTCGAGCTTATATAGCAGTCCTCGTCGCCAACCGGCCAGAGGAACGTGCCGAGGGTGTCCAGAATGTCTGTATCGTCGCCGATATAGGTGTTCTCCTTGGTGCCGGTGCGGATTATCATAGGCACCATAGCTTCGGTGACCGACCTCGAAACTATCACGCGGTCGGATTCCTTGCCGTTGGTCGAGGTCACGAGCGCGGTGACGTTTTCATAGCCGTCCGAGCCGTGCTGACGCAGAACCTCGCAGTATTGCTCGCGGCGGGAGGTGTATTCATACTGCACGGTGCGCTCGATGACCTGCCCGTAGTTCTCATAGTGGGTCGAAAGAACGTTCAGGTGAGGTTCGAGGTAGTGATATGTAACGATGTCGCCGCTCCTCACGCCGTCCGTGAGAGAGGGGTTGTCGGCCTCAAATTCGCTTCTTTCAAGCCCGAGCTGCGAGCATATCGACGATATGCTGTCTCCATTTTTGACGACGTAATACGCCTCAACTTCCGTAGAGCCGTTTATGAGCTCAAGAGCGCTGTCAGGCGCGGTAAGGACAGTCTCGATAAATCGGCCCTGCGTTATCGAGATGTCGTCCTCAAAGTAGACGTTCACCGAATTGGGCTCGGTGTAATATTCAAGCTTTGAGTCGAGCGCCGAGCGGATCGCCTCCATATCCTCGTCGGAATAAACGCCCATCAGCTCGCCGTTGATATAAAGCCCGTAGGCGTAAACAATGGGGACGTCGCCCGTTTCTATCATAAGCTCCGAGAGCGCGTCGATGTCCGAAACAGGGCTGTCCTGCGGATTTTCCATATTTCTGACCGTCACCGTGAACTTCGGCGTCGTGAGAATCGGCTGGTCGTTCTCGGTAAAGGTTATCTTGTCCTGAACAAGCGTCTGCGCTTCGTTATAGGCGGCCTCGCTCTCTATGGTGGCTATCTGGCTGCCGTTATATTCGAGATTTATGGCGTACTGCAGGGTGGAGGAATACCGAACGAGCGCGATAAGAAACACTATCGACACCGCCGGCGCTATGTAGTTAAAGGAAAATCTTAAGACCTCAAGTATGCCGCAGATAAGCTTCCACAGCGCCGAGAAAGCCGACCCCACTGCGGGGAAGAATCCGCGCTTGCAGGACTTTTTGAAGCGCGCGGCGCTGACGGCTGCCTCGCCGTAGGCGTGGGCAAATGGCGTGAGAATGAAGCACCAGACGTCGTAAAGAGGCTGTTTCAGCTTTTTTGCGAACCATTTGAAGGCCTTGCCGAACGTTGCCGAAAACAGCGACGCTATAAATCCGAGCACCGCCCTGACGATTGCCCGCAGGACCTCCCACGAGGAGTTTCCGAGCTCCGCCAAAAAGCTCAGCACTGCGGAGAAAATGAGTCCGATCTCTTTTTTAGCGCGTCGGCAAAAGACGACAGCGGCGGCAGCGCAGCCGTAAACGGCGGAGGTAACTGTTTTTCGTAGCACGTTCCAGCCGGCGCGGCCTATGAAGGCGAGGAACCCGACGAGCACGGGGATAGTGTGCGCAAGGCTGTTTTTAACGCTTCTATATGAAGCCGAGGCGCAGCCGGCGACGACGTCCGCTGCGGATCTGCCGGAAGATTTTTTCTTTTTGCTCCCGCTTTCGGGGGCTTCTTTTTCGGAGGGCTCCGCCGAGACCTCTGCGGTTTCCGGCTGAGCGGGTCCTGCCTCCGGAGCAGATGCCTGTGCAGCTTCCGCTTCTGATGCTTCGGCTGATTCCACTGTTTCCGCGGGTTCGGAGCTTTCCGCGGCGGCAGCTTCCGGCTCGCCCTGCGCTTCCGACGCGTTTGCAGGCTGCTCCTGCCTGAGCATTTCGACTTCGGTTTGGCTCATATCGGCGCCCTCCTTCCTCAAAAATTACAAAACGGTAACAAACTTATTTCATTATATCACGCACCGCAGAAAAAATCAAGTGGGAATGAATGTAAGATGCCGCGCAAATTATTCCGAAGCGTAAATACCCCTCCCTTGAGGGGGCAGGGGTATGGGCTGGGGAAGCAAAACGCCTTGGCTCCCGCCGATTTTCCCCGCCGTCAGGCGACATTTCATTTCGTTTGCCTCGCTTTGCTCGGCAAATGGGGAGACCCCCGTATAACAAACTTAAAGACGTGCACTTGTGTTTTAATCAATTCTACCTACGAATCGGTAAAATATTTCAATTTCTTGGGTTCTGGTGCCGTCAGGGTCTTTTGTTGCTTCATGAACAACAATCTTTTCAATCAGCGTGTTGAGCATTTCAGCGGTCAGCTCCGTGGGCTCGGAGTATTGCTTGATTAGGGCAATCCACTTTTCAGTGTCGGCAGCGGTCTGTTTTTCGGTCGCAAATTCAGACTTGAGCCTATCAATCTTCTCAACCAATTCTTGCTGTTCTGCCTGATACTTCTGCGACAACATCTTGAAGTTGTACTCACTAATACGCTCAGATGTCCAGTCCTCATAGAGCTTGACGAACATTCTGTCCACCTCTGTCTTGCGCTTTTCAGCTTTGGCGAGTTCGGCAGATTGCTTTTTATGAGCTTTCGCTGATTCTTTGTCACTTGTTTTAAGCAGCCTGTTCAGAAGCTCTTTTTCGTCTGTATGTGCCTGATAAATCCAATCCTGCAATCTCGCAAGAACGTAAGCATAAAGCGTATCATACCTGACGTAATGAGCCGTGCATTGCCCTCCTACTTTGCCAAGCTGACGGAATTTTGAGCAGTTGAAATATCCGGTCGCTCCGCTCTTGCTCTTGTGATTGCAATAGCTTAGTGACCAGCCGCAGTCGGCACATTTAACAAGTCCCGCAAAAATCCGCAAAAATCTGAGTAGTACCAGACTTCATACTACGTCTTCTGATCTCTCTTTGCTTCTGCACCTGACAGAAAACATCTTTGGAAATGATAGGATCATATGTATTTTCAACTCGGAACCATTCACTTTCAGGCTTACGAACGCTTTTCTTGTTCTTGTAGGATACGTTCGTCTGTTTTCCGTGGACGCTGTTACCGATGTATGTTTCGTCTTTCAAAATGTCGAGTACCGCTCGGATAACCCACGCATAAGCTTTTTCCGCAGGAGCATTTTCGTAAATCTTTGCGAATTGACCATACTTTTTATAGTCGATGTAGCCTGCGGTTGGAATCTTTTCTTGCACTAAAATCTTAGTGATTTTTCCTGCGCCAGCACCGTGAACAGCGAGGTCAAAAATCTTCTCGATTATCCACGAAGTATCAGGATCAACAGCGAGTTTGTTTCGATTCTCGGGGTGTCGCATATAACCAAGCGGAGCTATTGAAAACGTGCGCTCACCTGCTGCGAATTTCGCGTGCAATGCCGCCTTAACCTTGCGGTTGGTATCTTTTGCCATAAACTCGTTAAACAGGTTTTTGAACGGTACAAAGTCGCTCAAGCCTTTATCCGTATTCTTCATTGTCGTTGACCGCGATATAACGGACGTTCATCTCAGGAAACACAAACTCCAGATAGTAATCCATCGTGACGTGCTCACGCCCGAAGCGGGAGAGGTTTTTTGTCACGACGCAGTTTACTTTTCCTGCTTCAATATCCGATATCATTCTTTGAAAGGCGGGTCTTGCAAAGTTTGTTCCGCTCCAACCGTCATCGACGTACTCGTCGTACACAAATAGTCCATTTTCTTGCGCGAATTTGTGTAAGACTATTCGCTGCGTTTCTATCGAAATGCTGTCGCCAAAGTTTTCGTCATCTCTGGAAAGCCGCATACAGAGCGCTGCTGAATATTTTGTATTGTTGGGTGCCATTTTAACCTCCTTTTTGGACATGCACGCGAGGTTTTGCCCAAGAGGACGAGCGGGCGGGCGTTTATGTCCGCGACGTCCGATTGGCTGCAAAACCGGCTTGCATTGTAAACGCTTGAGGATACTCGGTCGAGGAGATATGCCTTGCTCTCCGTTTTGCTCCAGCTGTCGCGATTTCTGCTCAAAAACGGCATTTATTGCAGCGAGGGCAAAGTCATCGCCCAAGCGGCGGGCGGTTATAGGTTTAGATCTGTCGGAAGTCAGATATGACAAACGTCCTCGACTTTGCTTGACGGTCACGCCCTCGCGAGAAAGCAACTTCGCAAAATCCTCAAAATCGGTCGCGGCTTCAAGTGCTTTCCGAATAATCTGCCGCAGCTTTTCCTTATCCGTTTCAAACTTTGTCGGTTGACCACTGACAGACAATTCAGCCTGTCCACGACGCTTCGCCCAGTATTCGCCCTCGGTAACTCGCTCGTCACTTCCGCCCAAAAGGTCGATTTGGTATAACCCCTTTCTTTGACACATATCCATAACCTCGGCGCGAAAGTAATTCATAGCCGCTTCGGTGCAGCGGTGCTTGCAACCAGCTTTCGTATCCGCAGGTCTGTCCATATACGGAAGTAGTGGCACGTCCTCAATTCGCAGGAAATTGGTAACTATGTGAGTGGATATTTCCGCTGTGGTTGTGACCGTCGGCGTGGGTGCAGACAATAGCTTGATGCCCTGCAAAATACGGCAGATTTATCCAACCACCGGTTTAGTCAATTCGCCGAATGGTTTGTTGACTTTCCGTGAAAAATGTTTTAATATGACGGCAGAAGATCTTCAAAATGTCAAAAACGATCGCCTCAGTCGTCTCGCGGAGAAGTAATCGCGTCTTTGCGCGGAGTGAGTTTTCACCGTTAGGCGGAAACGAGCGATACGGAGCTTGCGACGACGCGCAGGGTTTGGGGAAGGCACTCCCCAACAAGATTCCGCGTAAGACAAAATGAGCATAATGCAAGCTGGTTTTGTTGCTGCTCGCGCATAGCCAAATTTGGTCCCGCGGTAGAATTTTGCTCTAAGAAATCTGTAAGAAACAACTCCTTTAATTTTAAAAAATCTGTCCAGTAGGTATCACCGATTAATTGCGCTGTTGCATATTGCAACCTGCCAAATATGTGATATAATAATATATAAATTATTTTGGTGAAGTCCGTACTTTCGGACTGATGAAGATGTAAAATATTTATATGACAATGTAAAGATGGGATATATTTTTGAGAAACTTATCCGGAAGTTTTCTGAAAATGCCGAAGCCGGCGACCACTACACAGGGCGCGATATAATCAAAACTATGGTAAACATTCTGCTTGCCGAAGGGTGCGACGACATCTTTGACGACGGAAAAGTCATCACCATTTTAGACCAAGCCTGCGGCACCGGCGGTATGCTTTCCACAAGTTATAACTTTATCAAACGCTATAATCCAAATGCAGATGTACGCTTGTTCGGGCAGGAAAACAACCCTGAGTCGTATTCAATTTGCCTTGCGGAAATGCTTATCAAAAAGCAAAGTGCAGAAAATATCCGCTATCAAGATACGATGAAAGCAGACTGCTTTAAGGGTACAAAGATGCGTTTTGTTTTGGAAAACCCGCCGTTCGGTCAGCCTTGGGGCGGCAAGGACGCTAAACCCGGTGTTGAAGAAGCCGTCAACGAAGAATACAAAAAAGGCTTCGACGGTCGCTGGGGAGCGGGTCTGCCAAGCTCGGGCGATATGCAGATGCTGTTTTTACAGTCTGCCGTCGATAAAATGGACGACGATCTCGGCAGTTGCGCTATCATCGAAAACGGCAGTCCGCTGTTTAGACGGCGTGTAATAAGGAAGTTAAAACTAATTTTCTGAAACGGCATGATTTCGGTCACACCGCTTCTTTTTGTTGTATGCTAAAACACACCGGACCCTCGAGTCCGGTGTGTTTCGGTTTATTTTACTCTATCGCCCTGAACGCTTCATCGAGCGCGGCGATAAGATCCTTTACGTTTTCGGTGCCTATCGACAGGCGGATCGTATTCGGCTTGATGCCCTGATCCAGCAGCTCCTCTTCGGTGAGCTGCGAATGGGTCGTGCTCGCGGGGTGTATGACCAAAGACTTTACGTCGGCAACGTTGGCAAGCAGCGAGAAGATCGCGAGATTGTCAATGAATTTCTGCGCCGTCGCGGCGTCTCCTTTGATCTCAAACGTGAAGATGGAGCCCGCCCCGTTGGGGAAGTATTTTTTATACAGCTTATGGCTCGGCTCGCTTTCGAGAGAGGGGTGATGCACCGCCTCAACCTGCGGGTGACGGTTAAGATATTCAACTATCTTCAGCGCGTTTTCGACGTGGCGCTCTACGCGCAGCGAGAGGGTCTCAAGCCCTTGCAGGAACAGAAACGCGTGAAAAGGCGAGAGGGTCGAGCCGGTGTCGCGGAGCAAAATCGCGCGGATATAGGTCACAAACGCCGCGGGACCGACCGCATCAGCAAAGGAAATGCCGTGGTAGCTCGGATTTGCCTCGGATATCCAGGGGTATTTGCCGGAAGCCTTCCAGTCAAAGTTTCCGCTGTCAACGATAACGCCGCCGATCGCGGTTCCGTGACCGCCGATAAACTTAGTCGCGGAGTGGACGACGATATCCGCGCCGTATTCGATTGGGCGAATGAGATAAGGCGTCGCAAAGGTCGAATCAATGACCAGCGGTATCCCGTGCTTATGTGCAACTGTGGCGACCGCTTCAATGTCGATAATATTCGAGTTGGGGTTGCCGAGCGTTTCAATGAAGATCGCCTTCGTGTTGTCCTGTATAGCCGCCTCAAAGGAGCCTTCCTCGTCGGGGTCAACAAAGGTCGTGGTGATTCCGCTCGAAAGCGGGAGAGTGTGCGCCAGCAGATTGTAGGTTCCGCCGTAAATTGTCTTAGAGGCAACGATATGTTCGCCGCTTCTTGCCAGCGCGCCGATGGTATAATTGATTGCCGCCGCACCGGAAGCCGTTGCCAAAGCCGCAACGCCGCCTTCGAGCGAAGCTATGCGCTGCTCAAAAATGTCCTGCGTAGGGTTGGTCAGTCTGCCGTAGATGTTCCCCGCGTCTTTAAGACCGAAACGGTCGGCGGCGTGCTGTGAATTGTGAAATACATACGAGGTAGTCGCGTAAATGGGCACCGCTCTTGCGTCGGTTGCGGGGTCGGCCTGCTCCTGACCTATATGTAACTGTCTGGTTTCAAAGCTCCAGTTCTTGGGATCGTGAATGTTTGCCATAATTTTATCCTCCTGCGGTTATACCGCGTATAGTTTTGTTTTAACTTTAAAGTGTTTGATGTCGGGAATCAAGAGCTCAGCCGCACATTCGGTTCAGGCTCAGCAGCACCGAAAACGAAGTGCGGGAAATATCCCTTCGGCAGTATCCTTTTTTCACTGTTTTTGCCTACTCTTTGATTGCAATATTATTACAGACTTCTGCCCGATGACCCTCCGATTTGAAATCCCGATTTGTTTCTCTTGAAAACCTACAAAATATATGTTATAATTAGGTTATGGACTTCAAAGGAGGTTTAACTATGAAAATATCCACAAAGGGGCGCTATGCTCTGCGAATGCTTTTGGATCTTGCGGAGCACCGCAGCGAGGGCTATATCGCCCTGAAAGACATAGCCGAGCGCCAAGGGATCTCGAAAAAATATCTCGAGCAGATAGTTCCGATCCTTAACAGATCTGACGTTTTGAAAACCAACCGCGGGTATCAGGGCGGGTATATGCTCGCAAAAGACCCGTCGCAGTATACCGTCGGGGATATCCTCCGCCTTACCGAGGGCAGCCTTGCGCCTGTTTTCTGCACCGAATGCCCGGGCGACTGCAAAAGAAGCGCCGATTGCCCGACTCTTCCGGTCTGGCAGGGGCTTTACCGCGTCATCAACGAATATCTCGACGGCATTACGCTTCAGGATATTTCGGACAGTCACCGAGCACGCGGCGCGGACAGCTACGTTATATAGTTGATAGTTTGATAGTTACTGGTTACTAGTAACTGTTCGCCCCACCTTGAGACCAGTCACTAATAACTAAACTCTAACAACTACTCAGAGTACATCGGGTAAAAAAGCTGATAGTTAATAGTTGATAGTTACCGGTAATTGTTCGCCTCACCTTTAGAATCGCCGCCGCAAGGCGGCACCTTGAGACTAGCCACTAGTAACTAAACTCTAACAACTATTCGGAGAACATCGGTGTGGAAAGATACCGCTCGCCTGTATCGGGGAGAAGGGCTACGATTATTTTGCCCTTGTTCTCGGGGCGCTTGGCAAGCTGAGTTGCGGCATAAACCGCCGCGCCCGAGGAAATGCCGACCAAAAGGCCCTCTTTTCTCGCCAAGGTGCGGCCGGTTTCAAAGGCGTCCTCGTTCTCCACGGCGATAATCTCGTCGTAAACGCCTGTGTTCAGCGTTTCGGGCACAAAGCCCGCGCCGATTCCCTGAATCTTATGCGGTCCGGAGATTCCCTTTGAAAGAACGGGTGAGCCCGCCGGCTCGACCGCGACTACCTTTATATTCGGGTTCTTGGACTTGAGATATTCCCCGACGCCGGTAACCGTTCCGCCCGTTCCCACGCCCGCTACGAAGATATCGACCTTGCCGTCGGTGTCTTCCCAAATCTCGGGGCCGGTGGTTTTGCGGTGGATATCCGGATTCGCGGGGTTGGTAAACTGGCTCGGGATAAAGCTGTGGGGAGTCGCTTCGGCGAGCTCCTGTGCCTTGGCTATTGCGCCTTTCATTCCCTTTGCGCCGTCGGTGAGAACAAGCTCGGCACCGTAGGCTTTAAGAAGATTGCGCCGCTCGACGCTCATAGTCTCGGGCATTGTCAGAATGATTTTATATCCCCTCGCCGCCGCTACTGCCGAAAGCCCTATGCCGGTGTTGCCGCTTGTCGGCTCGATGATGACCGAATCCGGCTTCAGAAGCCCCTTCGCCTCTGCGTCGTCCAGCATCGCCTTGGCGATCCTGTCCTTTACGCTCCCCGCGGGGTTGAAGTATTCGAGCTTGCCGTAAACCGTCGCGCCGAGCTCCTTTTCTTTGATGTAGTTTGTGAGCTTTAAAAGCGGCGTTCTGCCGATCAAATCGGTTATTTTATCGTATGTTTTCATATTGATCCGCTCCTTATAAAAGATTGATGTGAGTTTACTTCTGAATACGGCGGACATCGCCGGCATTTTAACGTTGTTTTCACAGTCTCCGCCTCCGCATTGTTTATAAAGCCTATCGGCAATATAGGTATTATATTCTCGCGCACTCCGTTTGTCAAGACCGAAAATAAAAATCCGCTTTTTGAACAGTTACTATTGACAGTCGGGGCGCAAATATGTATAATACATATAATGCCGATAGGTTTAATATTAGTACTAAAAGGAGAAGAGAAAAATGTCGAAAGAATTGACGAGAAACGAAGCCTGGGAGCTTTTGTGCAAATGGAATCGGGAGCCGTTTCATTTAAAGCACGCCGTGACGGTCGAGGGCGTGATGAAATATTTTGCGAATGAACTCGGATATGCTGACGAAGCGGATTTTTGGGGCGTCGTCGGGCTTTTGCACGACCTTGATTTTGAAAAATTCCCCGAGGAGCACTGCATAAAGGAGCAGGAGATCCTCAGGGAATACGGCGCCGACGAGCGGCTTATTCACGCAGTCGCGAGCCACGGATATGGGCTCACGGTGGACATAAAGCCCGAGCACGAGATGGAAAAGGTCCTTTACGCCGTTGACGAGCTGACGGGGCTTATAGGCGCGGTCGCTATTATGAGGCCTTCAAAGAGCGTGTCGGATTTAGAGCTGAAATCGGTCAAGAAAAAATATAAGACTCTGAATTTCGCGGCAGGCTGCTCAAGAGACGTGATAAACCGCGGCGCGGAAATGCTCGGCTGGGAGCTGGACGATTTAATCAGTCGGACAATTCTGGCGATGAGAAGCTGCGAGGCGGAATATGAAAAGTTTTGAAGGGGTATCGGAATCGTAGCCGTCATCGCTGAGTAAGAAGGAATTTGCTATGAAAAGAAAATTGTTTTTGATGCTTGCGCTCGCTGCAATACTGACTGCCTGCGGCAGCGGATCGGCTTCGGAGGGATCATTGCCGAACGAGACCGCAGCTGCTTCCGAAACCACATCGGACGGTCTGACGATCCCGCTGGACAGCCTGAGCGCACAGCCTCTCTTCATCGACTGGGAACAGGACGGCACGCCGATGCAGCTGATTGCGCTGCTTGACGGAGAGCAGGTACGGCTGGCATACAACACCTGCCAGTCCTGCGCGGGTTCGCCCTACGCCTATTTCGAGTATAAGGACGGTCTTTTGACCTGCCAGAACTGCGGCAATCAGTTCGGTCTGGATTCGGTCGGCGAGGTGGTCGGCGGCTGCAATCCTCTGCCCGTGGGCGAATCGTCTGTCGAGGGCGACTGCGTGGTGATCCCCGCCTCCGAGCTCGAAGCCAACTCTTCCGCCTTCACTAACCGGAGAAAATTCTCATGAGCGCGATCCGCAAAACCTGGCGCATAGAGGGTATGCACTGCCCGCACTGTGAGACGGCGGTGCGGCGCGCACTTGCAGATGTGTCGGGGCTTTCCGAGGTCAGCGTAAGCTTCCCGAACGGAACGCTGACGGCGCTGTGGGACGAAAAGCTGTTGCAGGAAAAGGAGATCGACGCGCGTCTGCGGGAGGCCGGCTACGGTCTGATTTGCGGGACAAAGCGCGCAGTGTGGCTGCGTGAGGAGGTTCTACGGCTGCTTTTGGCGCTCGCGGCAGCGGGGATTTTCTACCTGCTGCTCACGCGGACTGCCGTTGCCGACCTGATGCGCGCGTTCCCGACGGCTCGCGCAAGTATGGGACTGGGCGCGCTGTTTGCTGTGGGGCTGGCTACATCGCTGCATTGCGTGGCGATGTGCGGCGGTATCAACCTTGCCCAGAGCGCGACTTCGGCTCAGCGCGGTGCGAAGCCGTCGCGGGCAAATTTTCTCTATAATCTCGGACGCCTGTGCTCCTATACACTGATAGGCGGCATCGTGGGTGCGTTGGGAACGGCGCTGAGCATCACCAATACCGCGAAGGCGGCGATTCAGATCTTTGCGGCGGCGTTTATGCTGCTGATGGCGCTGAACCTGCTGGGCGGCTTCGCCGGACTGCGCAAGTTCACGTTCCGTCTGCCGGAAAGTTTGAGCAAACGGCTGTTATCACGCTCCGTCGGGAAGTCCTCATTCGTCATCGGGCTGGCAAACGGTCTGATGCTCTGCGGTCCGTTGCAGGCGATGCAGGTCTGCGCGCTTTCTTCGGGCAGCTGGTGGCGGGGCGCGCTGTCTATGTGCTGCTTCTGCTTGGGCACGATCCCGCTGATGCTGGGCGTGGGACTGGTCAGCGGCAAGCTGAACAAGCGCTTTGCCAAACCGATGCGTTACGCCTCAGCCGCGCTGGTGCTCGCAATGGGCGTGAGTGCGCTGGCGAGCGGGTTGGCGCTGGCGGGCGCGGTAACTCCGACCGCGATACAGGCTGGTGAAGACAGCGTGGCAATAGTGCAGGACGGTGTGCAGTACGTCCGCTCAGAGCTGGACTACGGAGGCTATCCCGTCATCACCGTGCAGGCGGGTATCCCTGTGGAGTGGACGATCCACGCCGAGGAAGACCGCATCAACAGCTGCAACCACGAGATCTACATTCCCAAGTTTGACCTCAGCGTTACTCTGGAGCCCGGCGACAACCTGATCCGCTTTACCCCGGATACGGCGGGTTCGATACCATATACCTGCTGGATGGGGATGATCCGCAGCACGATCTATGTGACAGATGACGAGGCATAAAATGAAAACCGATGCAAAATCCGAGCCCGTTGAAATAAGCGGGATGACTTGAATCAACTGTCAAAAATTGAACGGACAGCTTAAATCAAGGGCAAGTATTTTCTGCCAAGCATTGATTTTATGTTTCAAAATATGCTGTAAATTTCAAGGAAAGCGCGCAGGAAAAGCAGTTGTTCCTTGTATGCAATCGGCTTCAAATTCCGTATGATAAACTCAGGCCGGAGGAGAAGGCTGCGCTTCTGAGCGCGCTGTCAAAGTCAAAGCTGCTGGGAATGTTAGGAAAGCACGCAGGGGTAAACGCAAAAATAAGCATAAAAAATAGAGCAAGGTAAACCTTGCTCTATTGCCAAATTCCGGTTGACGGTACCTTAAATTAAATTCTTTGATTGAAAACTTCTTTATGGACACCCATCATAGCCGGGGGTTTCTCTCTGACGGGCAAAGCCCTGTTCTACCGGACACGCCTAAAGGCGTAGGTTCGGTCCGGCCCTTGCATTTCTTATGTTACTTGCTACCCGTTAACGGGTCATAATCACCGAAACTCATCTGGTCGCTTAACCTATCTTCCTCAAGCTGATTCCTGATGTATGCCTCAATATTTTTGGCATTCTTGTCTGCCGTATCTACATAGTACCCTCTGCACCAAAATTCTCTATTTCAGCACTTCATCTTTAGATTCTCACTTTGATACTTTGGCGCAAAGACTATGTGGTACTTGCAATTCTACTTTGTGTGTGATAAACTGTGTACGTCGTTATTTACTTCTTGGTTCATAATGATACCTCCGTCCTTTATAATTTTTCTACAGTTGCCAGACCGTAGTTCTATTATATTTCTCGGGGGTTTTCTTTTCAACCTTTCTTTTGTTGAAGACTCATCGCTAAAGCGCCTCTGAACCCCGCGTCTAACGCGGGGTTTTAGCATACAAAAAGTCCTGTTTATCGCTAAAGCGCAATAAACAAGGAACTTTTCGGTTGTAAGCGTGGGAATGGGTAAGGTTCTTTAAGTGTGGGGAACACCCGGCGAGGGTAATGCGGCGTCATAAGTTTGCGCAAGCCGTACTGCCTGCACGCCGCATAAGCTGAGCCCTTCGGGCTCGCTCAAACTGACGGACAGTTTTTATTCTCCGTCCTGCGCTTTTTGTAAGAGATTTCGCGCTCTGCGGAGTGCGACCAGAGGCTTCTCGCCTCTGGACTCGTCGCGAGCCTTTTATAAAAGGCTCGACCGAAAACTTTTTATACTTATTTCTCCCCAAACTCCTTCTTGACATTGTCCCCTTTTGGCGTTAAAATATAAGGGCAAATTTGTGTCCCGCGCATACTTATAAATAAAGGAGTGAGAATATGGACGGCGGCAGCAGTACTACCACCCCGCGAGGTACGGTAACGGCGGCTCTTTGCAGGCGCTTCGGCTTTGCCGCGCCCGTTCCGTACCGCTGATATCCCTGCCTCCCGGCATTATCATGCTGAATAAAAGGAGGATTTTAAAATGGAACAGACCACTCTTTACGACGTTGTCATGAATCTTTACAGGCAGCGCAAATTTGCCGAGCTGAAAACCGTTATGGGTCAGCTCAACCCCGCCGACGTTGCGAATATAATCGAAAACGCCGACGGCAGAGACGTTATCGCACTTTTTCGGCTCCTGCCAAAAGAACTCGCGACCGAGGCTTTTGCCTATATCGACTCGGAACAGCAGGAGCAGCTCATTCTCGCATTTACCGACCGCGAGCTCCGCGAAGTTATAGACGAGCTCTTTTTGGACGATACCGTTGACCTCATCGAAGAGATGCCCGCAAATATCGTCAACAGAATAATCAAGAACACCGACCCCAAGACCCGCGAACAGATAAACGAGCTTCTGGCCTACCCTGCCGACAGCGCCGGAAGCCTTATGACCCCCGAATACGTCTATCTCAAGTCGGATATGACCGTTGAGGAGTCGTTTGCAAAGATACGCAGCGTCGGCGTGGTGAAAGAGACCATTTACACCTGCTATGTCACCGAGGAGCGTAAGCTCGTGGGCGTGGTGTCGCTTTTGGACCTTCTCACCGCCTCATATGAGACCGTCATCGGCGACATTATGGACACCAACGTTATAAGCGTCGGCACCAAAGAGGACAAGGAGACCGTCGCGACGATGCTCGCAAAATACGACCTTCTCGCCATTCCCGTCGTAGACGGCGAGAACAGAATAGTCGGCATAGTCACCGTTGACGACGCTATCGACGTCTTGCAGGACGAAAACACCGAGGATATCGAAAAAATGGCGGCTATCGTCCCGACCGACAAGCCCTATTTCAAGACCGGCGTCTTCGAGACCTTTTTAAAGCGAATCCCTTGGCTGTTGCTCTTAATGGTGTCGGCCACATTCACCGGAATGATTATCACCGGCTTTGAGAGCAAGCTCGCCGCGAGCGTTGTCCTCACGGCGTTTATACCTATGCTTATGGACACCGGCGGCAACGCGGGCGGGCAGTCGAGCGTAACGATAATCCGCGGTCTCTCGCTCGGAGACATCGAGCTCAAAGACGTAGCAAGGGTCATCTGGAAGGAAATAAGAGTCGCGGTGATATGCGGAGCCGCGCTTGCCGTGGTGAACTTCGGCAAGATGATGCTCATAGACAGGCTCCTTTTGGGCAACGCCGCAATAACCGTTACGGTCGCGCTCGTGGTATGCCTTACTATGGTGGTGGCGGTGTTTATCGCAAAGATGATCGGCTGCTCGCTGCCTATCCTTGCCAAAGCGATCGGCTTCGACCCCGCTGTTATGGCGAGCCCGTTCATAACGACCATAGTAGACGCCGTAACGCTTCTTGCCTACTTTATGATTGCCCAGGCGCTGCTGCATATTTAGTGCGGAAGAAATCTCTCCCGTTGAGGGCTTTACAGCAAAAATAAACTGTGGTATAATCGAAACAGCAAAATATTTTCAGGAGGTTAGTATTATGAAGGATTATTTCAGCTACAAAAAATGCTCCGTCTGCGGCGCGGTCGTTGAGGACGTTCTCGGCAGTCTTGACAACGTCACCTGCTGCGGCAGACCTATGGAGACCCTTACCGCCAACTCCACCGACGCCGCCGTTGAAAAGCACGTTCCCGTCGTCGAGGTAAACGACGGCGAGCTCGTAGTCAGGGTAGGCTCGGTCGAGCACCCGATGACCAAGGAGCACTACATAATTTGGATCTCTCAGGTGTCGGGCAACCGCGAGAACAAGGTCATACTCGCGCCCGAGCAGTCCACCGAGGTCAGATTCCCTTATATGCCCGAGTGCAAGATCTACGCTTACTGCAATCTCCATGGGCTCTGGGTAAAAGAATTCAAGGCATAAAAACGCGGGAGGGTTTAAGCCCTCCCGATTTTTATATGTGTTCGTAGACCTCTTCTTCCGAGGATATCGGAATAGCCCCGACTACCTCTATCCCGCCGTGGTCGCCCTCAGCGGCGTCCTCCGCGAGCACGGTCTCTCCGGATATTCCGAGCTCTTTGCCGGCCTTTTCCGCCTCCGCAACAAGGCCGTTTAAAGCCTTTCGCTCGGCTTTCGACTTCGCCGCGCCGTATATCGCCGGAAGCGCCGCGAGCCATATCGGAGGCTTTTTCTTTTTCGGCTTTCCCGACCTGTTGAGCCGCAAAAGCCCGCCTATTGCCGCAATAACGAGCCCTGCCGCGGCGGTTATCGCTCCGGCCGCGAGCTTTTCCGGCGTGAGCTTATTTGAACCCGCGGCAAACCCGCGCTTAGAATCCTTTGAAAATACCGTTACAAGCATATGCCGCTCCTTAAAATCACTTTTCCGACTTCTTCACTCTGATTGTAGCACATTTTGCAGGAAAAAGCAACAGTAAAACGCATAAGTATTATTTTACTGAAAATCTCCGAAATATTGACAGCTTTCGATTTCTGTGGTAAAATTCAATCGCAGAGAGTCGAGGCGACAAGATAAGCTCAAAAGCTTGCTCGTCGCACTTCGTGCCCAAAGCGAATCGGTCTCTCGTGCTCCGAGAGCTTTTGCAGCGTATCTGCCCTCCGAAAGGAGGTACTCTTTATGGAAGAACTGTTACTTATCGTAATTTTTGCGTTTATAGTTCTTGAAATTTTCAAAATCATAAAGAAATAGCCGCCGGTCTCTACCAAGGCGGCGACTATTCTTACAATATTCGTTAGCTTGACGAGCCGTTCGGCTCTCTGTGATTATTATAGCACCGTCTTTTAAAATTGTCAATAGCCTTTGCCGGAATATACGTCCGGCAGGGGCGTTTTTGTGTCCGACGCTGCCTTTTTGTAACCAAATCTTAAGATTTCCCCTCTTTCTGCTTAATAATTTCCGCGCTATACTGTTGCAAAATGCTTCAGAATATGATATTATAACTGAAATCGCTTTTCGGGAGGCGGCCTTTACGGAACTCACTGTCATCGCAAGAATCGAAAACGGCTTCACGTCGAAATTCGGCATACCCCGCCAGAGCGGCCTCTGCTCGGCCGTCTCGACGATCGTATTCGAGCCGGAATTTCGCGCAAAAGAAGCACTCAGAGGCATCGAGCAGTTCAGCCACCTTTGGCTGATATGGCAGTTCTCGGAATCTTTGGGCAAAAAGTTCAGCCCAACCGTCAGGCCGCCCCGCCTCGGAGGCAACACCCGCGTCGGCGTTTTCGCGACGCGCTCGCCTTTCCGCCCGAACTCTCTCGGTCTCAGCTGCGTAAAACTCGAGGGAATCGAACACACCCGCGACCGCGGAGACGTCCTTTTGGTCTCGGGGGCAGACCTTATGAACGGTACCCCGATATTCGACATAAAGCCCTATATTGCCTATGCCGACAGCCGCCCCGACGCAGTGAGCGGTTTTGCGGACGGTTCTGCGAACTACAGGCTCGAAGTAAATATCCCACCGGAGCTCCTCAAAAAAATCCGCCCCGAAGACGAAAAGCCGCTAAGAGAGATACTGCAAAGCGACCCCCGTCCCTCCTATCAGCACGACCCCGAAAGGGTATATTCCTTTGAATACAAAGACTATTCGCTGAGCTTCAAGGCCGGCGATGAAGTTATAACGGTCACAGACATCAGAAACGGAAATGAGGAAAAGTTTTGAAGAACAAAAAATTTCACATCGCGGTGACGTTGGTGCTCATCGCGCTCACCGTCGGGTTCATCTGGATAAATTCCGCGCTCTCGGGTGAAGACTCTGGCGAGCTAAGCGGGAAAGTCCGCGACATAATGGAAAAGGTGCTCGTCTTCCTGCACGCGCCGCAGGGGCTCACCGATTTTCTTCTCACAAACGTCAGAAAGGTGGCCCATTTTGTAGAATATGCGGCGATAGGGGCCGAGCTCGCGCTGCTTTGGAGCGGGATAAAATGGGGTGCTCAGGGCTTTTGGAACGCGCTTTCGTCGGTCCTTGCCATATCGGTGCTCGACGAGACTATCCAGCTCTTGGCGACGGATCGCGGCCCGCAGATAACCGACGTCCTTTTAGACACTGCCGGCGGCCTGACTGCAATACTTATAGTATATTTCTTTGTGACTATTATTGCCGGTATAAGAAAATTGAGGAGATAACCCGCCGAAAACCGAATACGCATTTAAAAAGCAGACGGAAGCCGTCTGCTTTTTGCGTATAGTAGTGCGCATATTAAAATTCATCTTACGGATAAATCGGAATTTATTTATCCTTCCTAAAAAGCTCAGCAACCATTAGTATAATTCCCAAAAGCACCAATATGATTGAAACAACAAACCAAGGTATAAGATTCGACTGTGCAATTTGTGTCAATAGCTTTCCGGGCGGAGTGGTCCATCCATCTATTGAATAGTTATTGGCTGATATAATAACGGCAAGAGACCAAATACTTCCAATCAGTGAAACAAAACCACCGATGATTGCTCGTTTCATACAATACAATCCTCCTATAATCATTTATTCTCAGACAAACTTCGTTTATCATATTGCCCGTCATATCGGCAAGCCGCTTTCCTTCTACCTTTTCAGCATATCCTTTGCGATGTCCGCGAGGATCTTTATCCCCCGCTCTATCTCCTCGTCGGAGGGCATAGAGTAGTTGAGCCTGAACGAGCGGTTCGGCGCCTCGGGGTCGGGGCTGAAAGCGGTCCCGGGGACGACAAATACGTTCTTTTCTCCGGCGCGCTTAACAAATTCGCCGAGGCTCAGTCCCTCGGGGAGCGAGCACCAGAGGAAGATTCCGCCCTCGGGGCGGGTAAAGCTTACCTCCGGCGGCATATACTTCTCGAGCGCCGAGAGCATAAGCCCCGCCTTGTGGCGGTAGAGCTTGCGTATTTCGGCGATGTGCGCCTCAAGGTCGCACTGCTCGATGTATTTCGCGCAGATCATCTGGAAGAGTACGTTTGTGTGGACGTCCTCGACCTGCTTTGCGACGACTATCTTCGATATGAGCGCCTTGTTCGCACAGAGGAATCCTATTCTCATTCCCGCCGAGAGCACCTTTGAGAACGAGCCGCAGTAGAGGAC
>CANRLU010000031.1 GCA_947631535.1 uncultured Clostridia bacterium
CTTTTCGTTGAATAATTATACACCTGATTTTAGAAGATAGGCTCATTTTTTAACCAAATTCTATTATACAAGGAGGATTATGAAAAGAACTATCAGCGCGATGGTCGGTAAAGGCTCGGTCAATCACAACAGCCGAAAATTCAAGGCTGCGAATGTTGACGGCGAGAGGACTTGCCAGAACATCGACTACTGCAACGAAAATATTAAAGACGTTTATTTTAGTCTGTCCGACCCGAAAATCCCGCAGATTATTTGATACGATTTTGATACCGTTTAGGAGGATATGGTGTAGATATAAAAGAAAACTCGCCGTTTTTTATAAAAAATCAGGCGAGAAATAAGAGAAAATACTGTATATTTTTTGAACTTAAGCGAGTGGGAATAACACACCCCGCCCCTCACTGCCCTCCAATTAAATACCCCAACAAAATGCCGCGTTGCCGGAGAGCTCTTCGACAGCGCGGTTTATATATCTTTTAAACGCCTCGGCACGTCAGATCCCGCACCTTTTGAACCTTTTCCACCCCGCCGCCGCGCTAAGCGCGCCTATTCCCGCCCAAAGTGCAACCGTCGCTGCCTCGAACCATTTTCCCCGCGCCGGGTCAAATTCTATAAACCACATTCCTGAGTTGTACCAGAGCACAGACGGCGACATCATCGAAAGCGTGTGCATTGTTCCCGCGGGAACGGCATAGGGCAGCAGCAACATTCCCAAAAACGCGACCCCCGCGCCGAGCATCACAAGATAGCTGTTTCGGACCGCAAAATACGCCCCCGCGCAGACTGCGGCTGTTATTATCACCAGCAGGGCGCAGAGCCCGAGCGAGGCGGCGAGCTGTCCGAAAACGCTCATTTTCGCCCACGTTACGAACGGGTAGGAGAAGAATGTCGTCGGCTCGGTGAGGGTGAACGCGCTTACCGACGTCCGCCAAAGCCCTTTCATCGGCACGACCGCCGCGAACACCGAAAGCGGGAGCGCGAACAGCAGTGCTGACGAAATCAGGCTGAAAGTCCCGCCCGCAAGCATCTTTTTGAGCTGGACGCTTCTCCCGCACTTAGTCGCATAAACGAGCCCCTCGGCGGCGTTTATCCGCTCGAAGTCCATAAGATAGAGCATCGCCAGCGCCGTCAGAATCAGGCTCTCAAGGAGCGAGCGCGAGAGCAGTCCGCAGAGCTTTTTATGGAGCTTATACGCCGGCCCGGGGTAGAAATCCCCGCCGGCTTCGACGGTTTGGCGGATTTCCTCGACCCGCTCCTGAAGCGCCATGTAGTTTTTCTGCGCCCATTTATAATAGGCGCTTTCGGGAGGAACGCTCGGATAATACAGCGCCATTTTCTGCCTGAAGATCTCGTTCATATCGAGCTCATCATATATCGCGGAGAAATTTTCACGGAAGCTCAGATAATATTCCGCCGCGCCTTCGTCCGCCGCTCCGCTTCCTATAATGGCGGGGTAGATCCCGTCATAGTTGTAATATTTCGGCGAGAGGTCGTTAAATAGCATAACGACATCAAACGCCGCAAACACCAGAAGCAGCCCCAAAAGAAACGGGCAGAGCAGGAGCTTTTTAAATTCATACCGAAAAATTCTCACAGAATATCCCTCTTTCCGTCCCGCTTTAAAATCAGGCAGACTGCGACCGTGACCCCGATACAGATCGGCAGGGTTATCGCGAACGGCAGCGCGACAGAGCTCCAAAAATGCGAGTATACCCACGCACTCTCGACTCTGAATATGTGAGCCGTCGCGAAAAATTCTGCTCCGCATAGGGCGACCAAAACCGGTATCGAGACCGCGAGCCCTGAGATGTAATTTGTCGCGAACCTGCCGATAATATAGCTTAAAAGTCCCGCCGCGCCGGTGAAAATTACTACCGCCGCAGCCTTGATAAGAATATACTGCCGATAGTCAAGCTTAACCCACATATCGTGATAGTAGTTATCCATCGGGCAGTCGAGAAAGACGCCCGCGCCCTTACTCATAAGCGCCGCGCCGTAGACAGCGCAGACTATAATCCCTGCAAGAAGTCCGAAGAGCCCGCACACCGCCGCCTGTATCCCGAAAATTTTTCTGCCGGTCTTCGAGGACAGCGCGATGGGATAAATTCCTCTCAGCCTGTCGGTTATGAGCATATACAGCACCGCCGCAAAGACCGCAATGCAGCTTATTATGACGAGGTTCAAAGAATCGCCGTCAACGACGCTTTGGGGAGTTATTGTGAGAAGCGACATCTCGTCTGCGCGGTATTTTTTCTCCAAGAGTGCCGCCGCCTCGGGATTCTGCCTGTCAAGATAATCCCGCATAGTGACTATGGTCTCGTCGGTCGCAAAAATTCTGCCGATCTCGATTTCATTCAAAAGCCTGTTTTCGAGCTCGTTAAGCTTGAAGTGAAGCTCGCTTGCGGGCATAAGGTCGAAGCGGTAGCGAATGAGTTCGTTGTAAATTTCCTGCTCCCCGTCGGTGAGCCCGTCCTTAAACAGGAACTCATTGTCGGCCTCGCAAAACTTTTCATAGTCGTCTATCCCGTTTCTCGCGAAAACTTCGCTTTTTCGTATCTCCTCTTCAAAATCCGCGACAAGAGCGCCGTAAAATTCCTTCAGCGCGGGCAGCTCGTCCCTTGAAAGAGTCGGGCCGAATTTTTCTATCATCTCGGCGTGGACCTCGGTGTCCCACGGGTTGCCGGTGCCGACCTGCGGCCAGTAGTTGAGCTTCAAAAATCCTTTGCAGTGGATGAAAATGAATACCGCAAGCAGGATAATTATAATCGGTCTGAACAGTTTTTTAGCCTCATTAAAAAATATCTTCATAGTCTCACCTGTAGGTCACGAGGAAGAAGTCCTCTAAATTCGGCTCGGCGGGCCTGTAGGGGGCGGGGGACTCGCAGTAGAACCGAACCGCCATCGAGCCCTGCTCCTGCCGCGCCGACAGAACGAAATACTCCCTCTCGAACCGCTCGTATTCGCTGTCGGGTACAGAGGCTTCGAATACCTTTCCTTCGAGCTCGGCAGAGAGTTCGGGTACGGTGCTGTCGCGGAAGATCTGCCTGTCCTTTATCATAATGACGCGGTTTGCGATGCTCTCGATGTCGCTGACGATGTGGGTCGAGAGGATCACCGTGCGGTCTTTCGACATCGCGGAGATTATATTTCTAAACCTCACGCGCTCCTTCGGGTCGAGGCCCGCCGTCGGCTCGTCTAAAATCAGTATTTTCGGGTCCGACATTATCGCCTGAGCTATCCCGACGCGCTGCAACATTCCGCCCGAAAACTTTTTCATCTTGATTTTTTTGGAATCCGACAGCCCGACCTGCCCGATAACGCTCTCGATTTTTTCGCGCAGCCCTTTTGAGGGCATACCGTTGAGCGCCGCCAGATATTCGAGGTACTGCACCGGCGTGCTGCCGCGGTAATATCCGAACTGCTGCGGCAGGTAGCCGATAAGTTCGCGGTACGAAGCTCCGAGCTTTTCTATCGGGGTGCCGCAGTATAAGATCTCCCCCGAAGTCGGCTTTAAGAGCGTGGTGAGCATTTTTATGAGCGTGGTCTTGCCCGCGCCGTTGGGAGCTAAAAGCCCGTAGAGCCCGTTTCCGAGGCTTAGGGAGATGTTTTCGACCGCGGGTTTTTTGCCGTAATATTTCGTTACGCTGTCAACAGTCAGCATATTTGAATTCCACCTTTCCGACATATATAAGAATGAGTGCCAAGCTCGCCGCGGCTACTGCAATGTGTACCGCGAGCGGAACGGTTTCGATAAGCGCTTTGAACACGGCAGAGCCGGCCTCGGAGCTTCTTGCGAGCACGCACACCGCCGCCCATACCGTTGGGGGAGCGCATATCGCCGCCGAGCTCCCGAATTTTTCGTAAACTTTAAGACTCATAAGCGCAAGGCCTACGGTAAACGCCGTTCCCGCGGCGCAGAGGCTCCAGACGCCGCCGAGGTCCCGAAAAACCGCCGCCGCGACAATAAGATTCATAAACACCGCCGCGACCGATGAATAAAGCGCTCGCAGGGCAACGATGTAAAAATAGGGGAACCGCAGCGCCGATTTCAGCTCGATTATCTCGCACTGCTCCTCCGAAAAAACGGACAGAAAACTGAACGCAAAGCAGCTGAGCGGGTATATACCGAGTATCGCCGTTCCCGTTCTGACGGGGTCGCCGTCACGAAGGGCTATGCAGAGCCCCCAGAGAAGCAAGTAAACCAGAATACTGATATACCCCGCCGCTCCGCAGCCGTAAAAGACGGTTTTCAGCCCCGGGCGGCATATTTTTTTCTTCGACACCGCAGCCGAGACGACCGCTTCTTTGCATTTTTCTATTTCCTCACGAGGAGGATATTTTATTTCAATCATATTCCCGCTCCTTTCTTATTTTGCGCAAAACCGCGTAGTACCGCGTTTTGGCGGTGTTCTCCGAAATGCCGAGCCGCGAGGCGATTTCGGCGAATGTCATCTTCCCGAAGACCTTCATCTGAAATACCGCAGCCCAAGACGGCTCAAACTGCGATACGGTTTTCATGACGGTCTGAATATCCTCCCGACATTCCAAAAGACGCTCGACATCGAAGCCGTCCGAGGCGGTGTCGCCGACGTCTTCCAACGGCGCCGAAAGTGCGGCCTCGCGGTGGGCGCGGCTCCGGTAGTAGTCGGTGACTTTGTTCGCAGCGATGCGGTAGAGCCAAGTGCGGAACGACGCCCTGCCGTCGAACGCCCCGAGCGAGGTGAAAACGGTCAGGAAAATGTCCTGCGTGAGGTCCTGCGCGAGCTCGACAGCGCCCGTCTGGCGGTAGACATAGGCGTAAATTTTCGCGTAATACCGCTCAAAAAGCTCGTCCGCAGCAGCCCTGCGCCGCCGAAGTATCCGCTTTATCAGTTTTTCGTCCGAAGCCACATTCTCACCGCCTTGCATAAGTATATACGAAATTTGAGAGGAGATAGTTTTATTATAGCAGATGTTTTATTGTCTTGCTGCAAAACGTCTGGGAAAATTTATAACGCATAACCCCGCGCCAAATCATTGAAAAGCATAGAATTTCCTTTTCCTCCTCATCACCCTCCCTCAATTTCTTCTTGCAAATCGGCGGAGGGTGTGGTAATATATAATTGACCGGACAGGCGCATATTTTTTCACAGGAGGACACTGAAATGGAAAGACGCGACAAAATCAATTACTACCTCGATATTGCGGACACCGTTGCCGCCCGCTCGACCTGCCTGCGGCGCAGATACGGTGCGGTAATCGTCAATCACGACCAGATAATTTCAACGGGCTATGTAGGCGCACCGAGAGGCAGGCAGAATTGCTGCGACCTCGGAACCTGCGTCCGCGAGCAGCTCAAGATCCCGCGCGGTGAGCGCTACGAGCTCTGCCGCTCCGTTCACGCCGAGATGAACGCGGTCATCAGCGCCTCCCGCGAGGAGATGATAGGCGCCACCCTCTATCTCGTTGGCAGAGAGGTATCTACCGGAGAATACGTCAAAAATTCCGTGAGCTGTTCGCTCTGCAAAAGAGTTATCATCAACAGCGGCATCGAGCGCGTTATTATCCGCGACAGCGAAGACGAATACCGCGTCATAGAGGTAATGGAGTGGATAATGAACGACGAATCGGTCAGCGGCACGAGAGGATACTGATGACCCGAAAATTCATTACCTCTTCGCCCGAAGAGACGATTTTGCTCGGCCGAAAGATAGGTTCTCGCTTAAGAGGGGGCGACATCATCGCTTTCAGAGGCGGCCTCGGCGCCGGCAAGACCACGATGACCCGCGGCATAGCCCTCGGAATGGGCCTCAAAGACGAGGTCAGCTCGCCGACCTTTGCGCTTGTCAACGAATACTGCGGCGCGCTTAAGCTCTGTCACTTCGATATGTACCGCATCAGCGGAGCGCTCGACCTTGAATCCACCGGATTTTTCGACTATCTTTCCGACGGCTGCGTGGCGGCCGTTGAGTGGAGCGAAAACATCGCCGACGAGCTGCCCGACGGCTGCATAATCATCGAATTTTCCCGCATAGAGGGCGACTCGCGCGAAATAACGCTGATAGGAGATGAAAGATTTGACTTTTGACGACTTGTGCGTTCTCGGGCTCGACACCTCCGGAAAAACAGCCTCCTGCGCGATAATGCGCGGCGGAGTGCTCCTCGGAGAGAACACCTTTGTTACAAAGCTCACACATTCTCAGATAATTCTCCCCGTTTTAAAGCGCACTCTTTCCGACTGCGGCCTTGAACTCAACGACATCGGCCTTTTCGCGGTCGCGGCGGGCCCCGGCTCATACACCGGCCTGCGGATAGGCATAGCCGCAATAAAAGGGCTTTGCGCGCTCGGAAAGCCCTGCGTGGGAGTGTCCACGCTTGAGGCGCTCGCCTATAACGTCTGCACGGCAAAGGGCAGGATAATTCCCGCGCTCGCGGCGAGGCAGGGCGTGGCGTATTTCGGAGCTTACGACAGCGACGGCTCCTCTCTGACCGTCGCCTGCCCCGACAGGGTGGGACGGGAGAGCGAGCTTATTGAACTCGCCGCAGGCTTTTCGGGAGACGTTATCCTCACGGGGGACTGTGCCCAAATGCTAAAGAGCGAGATTTTTTCTGGCGACGCCCGCGTAAGAGTATCCGCAGCGAATTCAAGGCTCCAGAGCGCGGCGGGGGTGTGTATGGCGGCGCTCGCCCACTTTGACGAAGCAGGCCCTGCCGATTCGCTCGGTGCGAGATATCTGCAAAACACGATGGCCGAAAAGCTCCGCGACAGGGAGCCGAAAAGATGAAGCGCAAAAGGCTTGACCGAGATATCGGCTGGGGATTTCAGGGCTTTCCATATTATCAGTTCAGGCTTGAATGTGAGGACTTTTGCGGGCTCTGCTGCCTGCTCGACCTGAAATCGGGAGAAACGCATTGTTGGAGTTTTGAAAAGGCCGGCGAAGCGCCTGTGGCGGGCGCGGGAATGAAGTGGCTCCAGCTTCTGCCCGACGGCAAAAACAGGCTTATAACGGCGATGCTCCTCCCGAACGGCAGACTTTCGGTATGCTACACAGACGTCATCGAGCGGGTGGAGTTCGACCCCGACGGAGTGGCCGCATATGTCGATAAATATCTCGACGTGGTGTTTACCCCGCAGGGCGACTGCGTTCTTCTCGACCGCGACGAGCTCGACGAAGCACTTTCTGTGGGAGACATCACGAAAGCTCAATATGACGGGGCAATATCCGAGGCTGAAAGCATAATTTCGGAGCTCTGCGAAGACATTCCGAAGACTGTAAAGCGCCTTGAAAGCGTCTTTTGCGCGGCTCTTGAAAGGATAGAACTCGGCGAAGAGCCGCTGAAAACAAAATATCAATGAGAACTTATTGATATGTGACTTTTAAAATGATAGGAACAGGAAACGACCACGCCGTTTGAGGTGTTTTATACGTCGCAGAGAAACCCACAAAAAGAGCATTTGAGGAAAATGTATGTCAACAAGCAAGGAATATCTGAGCTTTATATTGGAGCAGCTGTCCTCTCTTGACGGAATATCGTACCGCTTGATGATGGGCGAGTACTTAATATATTACCGCGATAAGGTTGCCGCTTATATTTGTAACGGGCGTTTTTTGGTCAGACCTGTTCCTTCGGCAATAAAAATGCTGCCCAAGGCTGAATATGATTCAATAAGCGAGGGCGGCAGAAAGAAATTGCTTCGGGTGGATGACATTGATAACAGGGAGTTTTTAACACATCTGTTTATGGCTATGTATGACGAGCTGCCCGAATCAAAGTCTAAAAAGAAGAAAAAGGCAGATATAAACTCATCAGCATAAAAGCGATGAGTCAGCATTATTCTGTTTGTATCAAAATAACAAAGAACGTAGAAAGGGGACTTTTAAAATGATAGGAATAGGAAACGACCACGCCGCCGTTGAACTGAAGCTCGCCATATGCGAGCACCTCAAAGAGCGCGGCATAGAATTTATCGACTACGGAATAGGCGAGGGCGAGAAAATCGATTACCCCGACGCTGCCGAAATGGTCTGCCGCGACGTTGTCTCGGGAAAGCTTGAAAAGGTGATACTTCTCTGCGGCACCGGCATAGGCATTTCGATAGCCGCCAACAAGATAAAGGGGATACGCGCCTGTGCCTGCTCCGACGCTTTTTCCGCCAAATACACCCGCCTCCACAACGACGCCAACGCCCTCTGCCTCGGCGGCAGGGTAGTGGGCCCCGGGCTTGCCTGCGAACTCGTCGATGTATTTTTGAACACCGAGTTTGAGGGCGGAAGGCATCAGCGCCGCGTTGACAAGATAACCGCTCTGGAAAACAGGTAAACTTCTGCATATAAACAAAAAAGCTGTCGATTTATAGTCGGCAGCTTTTTATATTCGGTTATTTTATCAGCCTTCGGCTCCGGAATTGGCGGCGGCTTCAAATTCTGCCGCGGCCTGCTCTATGTCGGCGCCGTCGGCGATGTGCTGGAGCATCGTCCACCAGGCGGTGCGGGCCTCTGCCCACCCCGGAGTCACCTGATAGTAGTCGCCGAGGTATTCGCGCAAGATTATGTATTCCGACATAAGCGCGTCGTTTTCGTAGATGTTCTGAACGTCGCGCACCGGCCACAGGGTAGACGTGAGAACGGTCTGGGTGTAGCGGGTCTCATCAAAGGTCAGGAAGCGTATAAACGTCTTTGCGGCCTCGATGCGCTTTTCGTCGCCGTTGTCGAATATCCCGAAGCCCCATATGCCGCCCTGGAGGTTAAATTCGCCGTCGTTGGTGGGAAAAGCGAGCGGGAAGATGTCAAAATCCCTGTCGGGGTCGTTTATCGTCTGGGTGACTTCGTTGCCCACGTTCCAGCAGAAGCACATGGCGAGCTCACCGTCGCAGAAGCGGGCTATATTGTCGGTACCGACGGTGTCTTTCGAGAACTCTACGCCGTCGAGGTCTCTGAGGAGCTTCAGAGCCTCTGTGTTTTCCCGGCTGTTAAAGGTATAGCGGGTGTGCTCGGGGTTGGTGAAGGTGCCGCTGTAGAGGTTGTTTATCAGTGCGCGGGTACCCTGATCGCCTGCCTGACCGCCGCAGTATATCTCCGCCACGCGCTCGACTCCGTAATCTTTCAGAGCCTTTACCGCCGAGATAAATCCGTCGGTCGTCCAGGTGTGGCTCTCTTCGTCAACATACTGCCAAGCGCCGGCGGCCTCCATAAGGTCGCGGTTCACGGCCATGCAGTGGGTGGTCATGCAGAGGGGGTAGATATATCTCTCGCCGTTTTGGCTGACGCAGGCCGATGCCACCGAATCGTAGATCTCGGCTGCGGGGCCCTCCTCCCAGAGGTCGCTCAGATCGACCATAAGGCCCCTTGTGCCCCAGTTGGCGGTGAGCCGCTCCGGCCCCTCGAAAACTATATCCGGCAGAGTGCCGTTTGCCGCGTCTTCTTCTATTTCGGCGTCGCCGTTGTCGTATGAAAGTATCTTCAGCGATATGTGTATCTCGGGGTACTCGCGGTTAAAGGCCGATACCAGCGAAGAAACGCTGCTTTCGCTTCCCAAGCCGCCCACGGGATATGTCCAGAACTCCAGCTCGAGCTCCTCGGCCTTTTCGGTCTCGCCGTCAATATCGGCGTCGCCGCCGTTTTCGGGGACGCTGCCCTTGCCGCAGGCCGTGAGCAGAAGCAGCACTGCCAGCATAAACGAAAATATTTTTTTCATTTTGTTTTACAGCTCCTTGTTTTCGGGAAGTATTCAGTGGTTTAAATTAAGGTGCGCTTTAAGCGCGGCGGCTACCTCGTCCATATCAATGGGCTTGGCAAGGTGGCCGTTCATTCCGCTGTCGAGGCAGCGCTGAACGTCGTCAGAGAAAGCGTCGGCGCTCATCGCGATTATGGGGATCGCTTCGGCGTCGTCACGGGCGAGCGCGCGTATCGCACGGGTGGCCTCGTAGCCTGTCATTATCGGCATGCGGATATCCATAAGAATGGCGTCGTAATACCCGATGGGGCTGCTCTCGAACATATCGAGACAGGCTTTGCCGTTTTCGGCGCGTTCGAGCTTTAGCCCGAGCCCCGAAAGAAGCTCTTCGGCTATCTCCCAGTTGAGGTCGTTGTCTTCGGCAAGAAGCACCCTGTGCCCCGTAAGACTGTTGTTATCCTGCTCTTCGGGGGCGTTCTCCTCGTCGTCGATGCCGCAATACTTTCTGAGGCTGTAATAAAGGGTCGAGCGGAACAGCGGCTTGGGTATCGAGTCGTTTATTCCGGCGCTCTTCGCCTCTTCCTCGACCTCGCTCCAGTCGGCCGCGGTGGTCAGAAGTATCACCGGCCCGTTCCCGAAGAATCTGCGCAGGCGGCGGGCAGTCTCTATGCCGTCGATGCCGGTCAGCTGCCAGTCGGCGATTATTATTGCGTAGTCGATGCCGTTCTGCTCGCGGTATTTTGCGGCCTGCTCCAAAGCTGCCTCGCCGCTGAGCACCCAGTCCACCCGACAGCCTATCGACCTGAGCGTCCCCGCGGCGCTCTCGCAGAGCATTTCGTCGTCGTCTATCAAAAGGAGGTCTACCGGCGGGAGCGACATATCCGCCTCCTGAACAAGGGCTTTTTCAAGGTCGAGCGTAACGTGGAACTCCGTGCCCACGCCGGTCTCGCTCTCGACGTCTATGGTGCCGTGCATGGCGTCTACGATATACTTGGTTATCGCCATTCCGAGGCCTGCACCCTCGGTTTTCTGGACTCTTGTGTTGTCCTCGCGCGAGAATGACTCGAAGATGTGCTTTCTGAACTCTTCGGACATTCCTATGCCGTTGTCCTTCACTCGCAGGTGGACCCTTATGTTCTCGGAACCGAGCGGCGAAGCCTCTTCATAGAGCACGGCGCTTATCGAGCCGCCCTCGGGGGTGAATTTTATCGCGTTGCCGAGGAGGTTCAGCAGTATCTGATTCAGCCTTATGCTGTCGCAGAAGACGTGCTCGGTGGGAATGTCGTAGATATACATATCGAACCGCTGCTTTTTGGCGTTCACCTGCGGCTGGACGATGTTCACTATTCCCTGCATTGTCTCCTGAAGCGACATCTGCTCCATATGCAACGTGAGCTTTCCGCTCTCTATCTTCGACATATCGAGGATATCGTTTATCAGGCCGAGAAGGTGACGGCTCGAAAGGGATATTTTCTTGAGGCAGTTCTGCACCTGCTGGGCGTTGTTGATATTTGCGCTCGCTATCGCCGTCATTCCCACGATGCCGTTCATCGGCGTGCGGATATCGTGACTCATATTCGATAGGAATTCGCTCTTTGCCTTGTTGGCGTGCTCGGCGGCGCGCTTGGCTTCGTCGAGCTCGCGCATCTGCCTGCGGGTGAGAATGATATACCAGGTAAAAACGGTAAGCAGCCCGAGGAGTATGAGCATGCAGCTTACGAGCGAAGATATCCTCCACGAGCGGCTGAGGTTGCTCACGAGCTGGTCGAGCTGGCCGTAAGGCATAAACAGCATAAGATACCATTCGGAATAGGGGAGCTCGGTGCTGTAAAGATGCCGCCGCTCGCCCTCGATGGTAAATTCTCCGGTGTAGTCTCTGCCCGAGTCCATAGCGCTCTCAAGCTCTTTGAGATACTGCTCGCCGCTCATTCCGCCGACGTCTTCGTATCTGTCGCGGACGCGCTGGAAGTAGGAGTCGTCGGTTATATCGCTGTCTCGCACTATAAAATTGCCGTCGTGGTCGATGATGAAGTAATATATCAACGCGTCGTCGGAATCGAGCGAAAGAGTGTCGCTTATATAGCTTATCGGGAGCGCCGCTACAAGAGCCGTGCTCGTAGAGCCGTCGGACATAGGGTAAGAGGCGGGTATTCCCATAAGCAGCGTGGCCTGACCGAATACGTCGCTGCCGAGCGCCATTTTTTCCTCGCCGTCTTTCAGCGAGTCGAGAAAGAGGTTTGAATCCTCAGCGTTTATCTGGCTGCCGTAGAGCATTTCAAAGGTGCCGTCGGGCCCGTAGAGCGCAAGGTGGTCGAACCCGCGCGCACGTGCGTTGTAGCTTAGGGTTATCTGCATTTTTGAGCGGCTTTTGACGCTGTCTGGCGGGCAGGAATCGACAAGCGCGCTGACCTGCGAAAGCCTCAGCTGGATAGCTGTGCCGAAGTGCGCCGCGGCCTGCTCGCTCATTCCCGCCATATACACCGAGCCTATCTCGCCGATGGCGTCGGCCCCCTTGCCGTTCATTCTAAAGGCAAGATATGAAAAAACCGCTATGCATAACAAAGAAATACAGACCAGACTGATAACGAGATTGCGTGTCGCTCTGTGCTTCAATGGCGCTCCTCCTCTCTCACTTCCGCTCGGTATGACCGATTTAAACTAATATACAGTCATTATATCACGGCACTTCAAAAAAGTAAATCGGTTTTTGAAAAAAACGGCGAATAATTTGAACTTTGGAAAAGCTTTGAGGGCCTGCAAAATTTTTTTCAAAAGCCTATTGACAAGGCTGTTATACTGTGGTATAATCCATTATACAAAGTGATAACAAGGGGTGAACACAATGAAAAAAGAACTCAAAAAACTCGGAGACGCCGAGCTCGAGATCATGCAGGCGATATGGTCGGAGGAACCGCCGCTCACGTCGGTGCGTATTCTCGAAAAGCTCAAGGGCATACGTAACTGGCCGCTCTCGACGCTTATGACGGCGCTCTCTCGCCTTGAAGACAAGGGCTATGTCAAGTGCTCGCGCGAGGGCGGAATGAATCTATATTCCGCTGTGGTGGCCGAGAACGATTATAAGGCCGGAGCGAGCGAGAGCTTTTTAAAAAAGCTCTACAACAACTCCGCGCGGAGCCTTGTTGCTACTCTTTACGACAACCACATGCTGAGTTCCGGCGACATTAAAGAGCTGCGCGAATATCTTGACAGAATGGAGAGTGAGCAAAGTGAGTGAGCTTTTTGCAACCGTTTTCGGCATATCGCTCACCACCGGAGCGCTTGCTGCGCTTCTTATGCTGCTGTCGCCGCTCACCGACAAAAGATACGCCGCAAAGTGGAGGTTCTGGATATGGGCGGTGCTCGCCCTTAGGCTGCTTATCCCGATAAACTTCCTGCCCGCGCAGAGCAGCGCTCCCGAAGAGCCCGCGGAACAGGTGCAGGTGCAGCCGGCGCCCGTTTGGCAAAGGCCTGCCGTGTATCCGAGGATAGAGCTCACCGTCCCCGAGAATCTCACCGAGCCTATAGAGGTTCCCGAGAGAGCTCCAGAGAGCAAGCCCGCCGCGAAGCTTCCCGAGATAACTCCGCTCGGAGTGATAGCTGCGGTGTGGGCAGTTGGGGCAGCGATCTCCTTTGCGGTGCAGATAGCCGGTTTTTTATTGCTGAAGCGCAGGATATTAAAATGCGGAGCCGCTCTTACTGAGGGCGAGGCTTCGGCACGCTTTGAAGAGGCCTGCGCCGAAATGGCGATAAAGAAAAAGCCGCGGCTGATGCTCTGCAAAAAGGCTCCGAGCCCGATGATAATAGGCTTTTTAAGGCCGAGGCTCGTTCTGACCGGAGAAGACGGTCCCGAAGAGCAGCAAAGGTTTATAATCCGTCACGAGCTCGTTCACTATAAGCGCCGTGACGTGTGGTTCAAGCTGCTGTTTGCGCTCGCGGCTTCGGTGCACTGGTTCAACCCGATAGTTTGGATAATGCGCAGGCGCGCAGATATCGATATGGAGCTTTCGGTAGATGAAGGAGTGGTAGGAAAATCTGGGTTTGAAGTGAGAAAGGCATATTCGGAGGCGATTTTTGCAACGCTCGGGCAGAGCAGAAAGGTCCCGAACACGCTTTCGACTAATTTTTGCGGAGGCAAAAAGATTATGAAGAAGAGGTTTTATAATATATTAAAGGTTTTCAACAGAAAAAACGGAGCCGTACTTTTGACGGCAGTCATTGCGCTCACGCTGGCGCTCGGCGCGATGGTCGGGTGCACCGTCGGCGACGGCGAAAAGATCACCGACCCGCTGAAAAAGGCGAACGAGATAATCGAAACGATGAAAAACAGCGGCGACCTTGAGCTCGCGAACGAGATACTCGTGTTCGACGTCGGGAGCGAATATGCCGACGAGGTTCAGGAGCACGGGGATATGACCCTTGAAGTCACCCAGGACGGCGAGAGTTACGACTCGATATTTATCCCGATGAAAAGCCCCTACGACACCAAGGAGAGCTGTATGGAGGCGCTCGGAAAGGTCTTCACAAAGAAGGCCTGCCAAAAGCGGGAGGAATGTTTTGAAGAGGGCGGCGGCTGCCGCGTTATAGACGGCGTGCTCTATTACGAGATGAGCGAGCCCCTGCGCTATTTGTATGTATTCCCGTTCAAGAGCGCGGAAAAGGTCTCGGAAAAAGAGATAGTCGCAAAGACCGACTTCATCTGGCAGGACGACTCTCTTTCCGACTGCGAAATCACCTTCAAAAAAGAGGGCGGCGTTTGGAAGATCGACAGCATAGTAGATCTCGAGGCCCGGCGCGACGATAAGGAATGTAACTGCGCGTGGCCGATTACGCTTGAGGTCAATACCGGAGAGCCCGACTATACCGAGGAATCCGAAGAGCTTATGAAAAAGCTCCGCGAGACCGTCGGCGAGGCGAATGTGTTTGCATTTGAGACCAATGACTTTGACGGCGACGGCAGGGCCGAGGCTTTCTGTGCGACCGGCGAGGCCTTAGATATAACTCTCTGGTTTGTGACCGCAGACGGCGCCGAGCAGATACTCAAGGACGAATATGTGGTTTACGACGGCCCGCACCTTCTTGACCTCGGAGACGTCAAATTCTACACAATAGAGCTCTCCTTCGGGACGGTTTCCTATTCAGGCATCTACGGCGTAAAGGACGGAAAATGGTATGAAGACGATTTTTCCGAAAAGGTGTCGTCTATAAAACAGACCGGCGTTAATTCCTTCACGGGAATCGACGAGGGTCACTATGACGCGTTCTATGACGAAAACGGAAACGAAGCCGGAGGTCACACCTTCAAGCCCTACTATTTCTATTACGACGGCGGCTTTAAGGAGTACGGCGGAATAGAGATAACCCGCGAGGAGTTCTTGGAGCTCGACGGCGCCGACGCTATACTCTATACGTTAGAAAGCAGAGGAGCCGAGATAAAAAATATCATCTACCGCGGCGGAGCGGGAGTGATTATAATAAATACCTCGACGCCCGACCCCAAAGACGGCTGGACGGAAAACCACAGCGTAACCGTTGCGATAAGCGGCAGGAGCGTGGAGCGAATCGATTCATACATAGGCGTTATCGAGCCTGCGATGTATCCCGAGCTGGCGATGTACCCGCTGAAATTTGACCCGAGCTCGTTTACCGACTCTCCCGCGCAGGTTGAGAGCGTAGGAATGGCGGCGAATTACAGCAATACCGCTTTCCTGTTCGCAGTTGATATAGCCGCAGATTACCTCGGGCTCGATAACTGCGACGACGCGGCGACGGCGGGTAGCGGCTTCAACTACGTTGCACCGGAGGGATATATAGTCGGCAATCTGACCCACGGCGGATATGTTTACTCGTTTTGGATAGACCCGCAGACCGCCGAGGTCGTCGATTTTGGGTATTCAGAGGACGCCGGCGCAGCTTCGCGCCACCTTCACGAACCCGTCGAGGACTCGGAGTATATAGGCAGATACAACGCCGACCTGATCGCACTCAGAGCGGGATATTTAGAGCTCCCTGCCGACAACGCCGATTATAACGCCAACCCCGCAAAGTATACCGTTTTAACAACGATAGGCGACGGCGAAAGCGGAAAGGTCTACACCGTCAGCACTCTGATGGTCACGGTAAAGATCGACGCGGTGACCGGCGAGATAATAAGCGGCGGGAATATTCCCTACGGCAGCGAAACAGCGGTACCCGTGTCGTTTGACCCTGAAGCCACGAATGAGGCGCTGTCGCTCGACCTCTGGGATAATTTCACCGAAGCCGACCTTCTTTTGATGCTTTGCAAGACGGGCGGAGGCGAGTGGATAATCCGCGACGGACGCGATTTTATCCCGCTCGTCGAGGAATACGACACTATGGAAGAATGTGAAGCGCTCCTCGAAAAGGTGTTCACCCGCGAATTCCGCGAGCTTATACTTCACAACCAATTCGGACGGCACAGGCAGTTTATCGAGGCGGACGGAAAGATGTACTGCAGCGCGGCGGATTTCGCCGGTACGCTTATATGCGACCTTCCGATAAAGGGAGCGGTATATACCGGTGTTGACAAAATGACCGCCGTCACAACGTTCACCCAAGATCACGACGGCGACAACGTAGACGATTACCTGTTCTACCTCGAAAAAGAGGACGGAAGCTGGAAGATAGCCTCAATAGAGAGACCGAGCTACTATTCCGACGGCGGCAGCTACTTTGATTTTACCCAGAACTATTTTTACACCGATTGGCAGCTCGCCGAAGAGAACGCAAGAGCCCTCCTCGAAAACGACCCCGAAGTATCCGAGATAATCACGGTGGAGCTCTGCAATCCGGAGCTCGGCAACCGCGAATTGATATATCTTGACGGTCTGCTCGGGGCTTCAGAGGACTGGAGCTATGAGGACATAACCAGCCGGATAGACGCGTTTTATGTGGAATATGTAAAGAACGGCGAAACGGTTAAGGAATACCTCTATATGATGTATGACGACGCCTCCGACAGCTTCGGTCTTGTAGACAGGTGCGACCGCCAGCTGTTTTCACTGCGTGAGGTAACTCCGCAAAAGCAGGTGATCCTTTACGGTTATGACGACGCCGTGTCGCTTGACGGGGCGGAGGTCACCGAATTTGAGGGAGTTATGCCCGACGGAAGCAAGGGAACGTGGCATATTGTCTCGGCCGACGGAGTTGAGTATTACTATGCCGAGAGCGCCTCGGGAACGCCGGAGCTCTGCAGCTATGCGGTATTCGACGCCTCCTACAGATTCTCGGCCTCCATCAGGGTCGGATACGAGGAGACCCTTGTAAACTCGCAATATCCGCTCTTTGTGTCGGAGAGCTTCGACACGGGCAGGTTCAACGCCGATATTTACCCCCACACCGAAGACGAGCCCTATTGGGAGAAGTGCCACGGCTTCGCTTCGGCGGCGATAGCCGAGGTCGCGGGTCAGGACGGGCAGCTGTATATCGCGCTGCTCTACGGCAGCGACGGCAAGGTTGCCGCGGTAACGTTCTTTGCACTGTAAAAAGGGGACCGAACAGGCCGCTCGCGGCAGGTGCTTCGGCGAAGATGACGTAGAGGGGCTCGCTGCTCGCCAATCAAATTCCGCTTGACAAATCCTTCATCTTCGGTTACAATAACAACGATAGGGGAGTAATTGGCGCCTTGGCGTTACCCTGCCGTCATCGCGGCGAACGGCTTTTTGCCCGGCGCCCGGCATGGTTATAAACAATGAGACTTATCCGCATCGGGGCGTATTCTCGGCGGATGAGTCTTTTTTTACGCCGGGTGCTCCGAAATAAATCAAAAGAGGTATATAAAATGATTTGGCTCGATTTATTGCTGTTTGCCGTCGGGATCGTCCTTATAGTAAAGGGCGGCGATTTCTTCGTGGATTCCGCTTCGTTCATCGCCGAGATATCCGGTATACCGAAATTCATCGTTGGCGCGACGATAGTCTCGCTCGCCACCACGATGCCCGAAATGATAGTTTCGGTAATGGCGGCTGCGCAGGGAAAATATGAGATGGCCGTCGGCAATGCCGTAGGCTCAGTCACCGCAAATACCGGTATTATCCTCTCGATAGGCATAATTTTTATGTCGATAGTCGTGACCCGCAAAAAATATCTCGTAAAGGGGCTGCTGCTCGTAACGGCAGTTACTGCCGTGTGGCTCGGCTGCCTTTCGGGCAAGCTCTCAATGGTCGCGAGCATAATACTCCTTGCAGTCTTTGCAGTGTTCGTTTATGAAAACGTCCGTTCGGCCAGAGAAGATATGAGCTCTGCCGAGGATAAACCGAGTTTTACCAGAAAGGAGCTTGCCGTTAAGCTCGTGCTGTTCGTAGTCGGCGCTGTTATGCTTGTTATAGGCTCCGATCTCTTGGTAGATCACGGCTCTAACATCGCCACGTTCCTTCACGTCCCCGAGGGGATAATCGCCGTGACTATGGTTGCGATAGGCACCTCGCTGCCCGAGCTCGTTACCACGATAACCGCGATAATAAAGAAGCAGTCGGGGCTTTCTGCCGGAAACATCATCGGCGCGAATATCATCGACCTCACGCTCATTCTGCCCATAAGCTCGCTCGTTTCGCGCGGGCAGCTCACCATAGACCGCCAGGGGCTCGTATACGATATGCCCGCCTGCCTGATATTGGTGCTCATAGCCATCATTCCCACGCTGATAACCGAAAAGTTCCAAAAGTGGCAGGGCGCGGTGATGCTTTTGGCCTATGTGGGCTATCTCTTCCTGATAATGCAGTGAAACGATTCTTTTAAATACTAAACAAAAAACCCGATCCTGCGATCGGGCTTTTGCTTTTTTAAACCAGTATCCAACTCGTTCCCTTATAGCGGTCGGGACCGGTGAGCGGCTTCAGAGTGCGGCGCTCGGCGAGCTCTTCAAGGATTATATCGCCGAAGCGGTCGGTTATTTCGGCTGTAAGCTCTATCTGACCGGCTATAACGGGGGAGCTGTCCTCCCGAAGGATCTCGACGAGCTCTTCCCGAACCTTTTTGCAAAGCTGTCTGAGCTCTTCAAAATCGGGGTGGGATTTAAAGATGTCCGCGCAGACCTGCGGCGTATAGTCGGAAGAGATTTTCCCCTCGAAAACGAGTATGTCCGGAGTAACGCTGCCGTCGGGCTCGGTGTGGGCATATACTCCCTCGACGTTTTTCCAGAGGAGCTTTTCGCTCTCCGAGAG
>CANRLU010000032.1 GCA_947631535.1 uncultured Clostridia bacterium
ATAGTAAATTACATCGCTCTTTTAGGCTGGTCGCCGAAGGGCGAGCGCGAGATCTTCTCGCTGCCCGAGCTCGTTGAGGAGTTCGACATCGCGGGGCTCTCGAAGTCGCCCGCCATATTCGACCCGCTCAAATTAAGGGCTATAAACGGCGAATATATCCGCGCGCTGACCCCCGAGAAGTTCACCGAATACGCCGAGCCCTATATCCGCGAAAAAGTCAAGCGCGAGGACATCGACGTCTCTAAAATAGCCGCGCTTTTGCAGCCGAGGACGGAGGTCCTCTCCGAGATACCCGATCAGGTCGATTTCTTCGACGAAATGCCGGACTACGACCTCTCGCTCTATGAAAACAAGAAGATGAAGACCAACCGCGGCACCGCGCTCGAGGTCCTTGAAAAGGCTCTGCCGGTGCTCGAAACCCTTGACGACTGGACCGTCGAGGGGCTCCACGCGGCGCTCTTCGGGCTCATTGAGCAGATGGGCGTGAAAAACGGCTATGTTCTCTGGCCGGTTAGAGTCGCGATAAGCGGCAAGCAGTTCACCCCGGGCGGCGCGCTCGAGGTCGCCGACATCATCGGCAAGGCGGACACGCTGTCGAGAATGAAGCGCTCGATAGAGATGCTGAAAGCCTGATTTTGCGGCACGTCGGTTCTTTAAAACGGCTTTAATTTTCCCATATTGGAGGGATTTATTGAATGATTGAAGTTAAACACTTGGTAAAAACCTACGGCGATAAGCACGCCGTCGCCGACATAAGCTTTAAAGCCAACGACGGCGAGATACTCGGCTTTTTGGGGCCGAACGGCGCGGGCAAATCGACTACGATGAATATTCTGACCGGCTACTTAAGCTCGACCTCGGGCGAGGCGAGCATCAACGGCCACGACATCCTGGAAGACCCCATCGCCGCGAAGAAAGAGATAGGATATCTTCCCGAATTTCCGCCGCTCTACCTCGATATGACGGTAAAGGAATACCTTTATTTCGTTTACGAGCTCAAGGGCTGCCGCCTGCCGCGCAACACCCATTTAAAGGAGATATGCGAGCTCGTGAAGATAGACAACGTCTTCGACCGCCGCATAAACAACCTCTCAAAGGGCTATAAGCAGCGCGTCGGGCTGGCGCAGGCGCTCGTGGGGAACCCCAACGTCCTTATTCTCGACGAGCCGACCGTAGGTCTTGACCCTAAGCAGATAATCGAAATAAGGACTCTCATAAAAAAGCTCGGCAAAAACCACACCGTTATCCTCTCGTCACACATTCTATCCGAAGTTCAGGCCGTGTGCGACAGGATAGTGGTAATAAATCAGGGAAAGATAGTCGCCGACGACACTGCCGACAATCTCTCCCGCGAGCTCACCGCCGACCATAAGCTCATCGCCCGAATCGACGGGCCCAAGGACGAGGTCATAAAGCTTGTACAGACCATTCCCGGGGTGGTTTCGATAGTTGCCGATATGCAGCGCGAAAAGGGCGTGTGGGAGTATAACATCGAAGCCGTTGAGGGGACCGACATAAGGCGCGAGCTCAACCGCAGGCTTATGTCGCGTAACTGGTATATTTTGGGGCTGCGTTCGAGCGAGCTTTCGCTTGAAGATATCTTCTTAAAGCTCACTATGGGCGAGAGCGTAAACGAATTCCTTGCCGATAAGGCCGACGACCTTGAAGAACACTATAAGGAGGAGGATCTGAAATGACGGCAGTTTTAAAGCGCGAGACCCGCGCCTACTTCGATTCGCTGATAGGATATATCTTCCTCACCGCGTTCTTTGCGGGCTCGGGAGTTCTGTTCAGCGTCAGTTCTTTGCAGTTCGGCTCGACCGATATGTCGGGAATGTATTCCGGACTGTTCTACATTCTCTTGGTGCTCATTCCGATACTCACGATGCGCACCCTCTCGGAGGAAAAGCGCCAGAAGACCGATCAGCTTCTTCTCACCGCGCCGATCAGCATAACTTCGCTCGTTATGGGAAAATTCCTTGCGGCAATGCTCATCTATTCGATAGGCGTGTGCATGACCCTTGTTTACGCGATAGTCGTGTCGTTTTACGGCGTTGTGTCGTGGCTCACGGTGCTCGGAAACGTAGTAGGGCTTCTGCTCCTCGGGGCGGCTTACATCGCAGTAGGAATGTTGATATCCTCGCTCACCGAAAACCAGGTCATCGCGGCGATAGGCGGCTTTGCGAGCATGCTCGCGCTCTTCCTTATAAGCGCCATAGCCTCTATAATTCCGGTGAGATGGATAGCCAATATCTTTGCCAACCTCTCGTTCGGCGAGCGCTACAGCCCCTTTACCTACGGCGTGTTTGACTTCTCAAACGTTTTGTTCTTTGTCAGCGCAACGGTCATCTTCCTGTTCCTGACGATACGCGTCATCGAGCGGCGCAGATGGTCATAAGGGGGCGAGAAGATGAAACTCACGGAATCTCTTAAAAAGCATATAAACCCGCGCAAGCTGAAATACGGCTCGTTCGCGACTGCGCTCACGGTGTTCTTCATCGCCGCCATCGTTCTTGTGAACATCGTTGCGACGATGCTCTTCGACCGCTTCCCGATAACCCTCGACCTCACCTCGGGCTCGATCTACACTGCCTCAGAAGAGACGATAGAATACATCTCGGGGATAACCGCTCCCGTTTCGATAACCGTTCTCTCCACCGAAGACGAATACCGCTCGGTGAGCAGCTACACTTCGCAGTGCGCGGAGCTTATGAAAAACTACACCCGCTATAACAGCAACATTTCGCTCCAATTCATCGACCTCCTCTCGAACCCGGACTTTGTGGCGAACTACTCGCAGGACCTCGAGAACGGAGACATAATAGTCGAGCTCGACAACGGCAATCACGACCGCGTAAAAGTCGTCTCGATGACGGATATAATCGTCGTCCCCGAGGACTACGAGCAGTATCTGACCTATTATTCCCAGATGCAGGGCGCGGCTTACGCTCATTCGATGTTCGCGGCCTATAACTACATTCAGTCCTCCAACGCCGAGCAGGCTCTTACTTCGGCGATAATGGCGGTGACCGACGCCAACCCGATAATCGTTGCCGTGCTCTCTTACCCCGGCGCCAACGAGGCAAATATCTCCGGCTTTACCGACCTTTTGGACACCAACGGCTATATGATAACCAACGTTGACATTCAGGCCGAGGAGCTTTCGGATGACATCGACCTTGCGATAATCCCCGCGCCGAAGGTGGACTATTCCACCGACGTTATCCAGAAGCTCGAAAAATGGCTCGAGGGCGGCGGCATGCTCGAAAAAGACCTTATATACATCGCTTCGGCGGAGCAGCCGCAGACCCCGAACCTCGACGGGCTCCTCTATAAATACGGCATAACCGTCGAGCCCAAGGTGATCCACGAGACCTCTACTTCGCGCTATTCGAGTCTCGACACCTATACTTTCCAGGATATAGTCACCGAAGACCACCTTGACGACGTTACCAACCCCGACCTGCCTGTTTTTGTGGCCGACGCAAGGCCGATAACCCTCAGATTCCAGAACGTGGATTCCTCGCAGTCCTGCGAGCCGCTCATCGCTTCGGCGGGTTCGGCGGTGCTTAAGGATATGTTCGTAAGCGACCTCGACTGGACTCCCGAGACCGCCGAAGAGCGCGGGGTTTTCAACACGCTCGCCATAGGCAAGCAGAAAAAGATAAATCAGGACACTCATATTTCCACCTACACCTACGTTCTCGTGTTCGGCTCGGACCTTATGGTTGACCCCACGGTGCTCACGAGCCCCTACTACAACAACGACAGCCTGTTTATCAGCGTTATCAACGACATAACCGGCAAGACCGAGGGAATAACCATTACCCCGAAGGTGGTGGAGGCAGGGCACTTCGACATCACCGAGGCGCAGAACCGGATGCTCACCCTCACGTTCTCGCTGGTGATACCCGTTGTAGTGCTCGCCGCCGGCACCGCAGTGTGGCTGGGAAGGAGACACAGATAATATGAGCAAAAGAGTAAGGAACCTTCTTGTCATCGGTCTGTTTATCCTCAGTATGGCGATAGTCCTCGTTGTGCTTATACTCACCCAGCCCAAGGAAGAGGCCGAAACTCCCGAAGAAAGCAGCACGGCCATCGTTCTCACGAGCTACGGGCGGGACAACATCGCCAATATGACGATAACCAACGAAAACGGCAGTTTTACCGTCAGAAACGGCGTTCAGGGATTCACCATCGACGAATATTCCGAGTTCAGGCTCAATTCCACCACCCTTGCGGCGGCGGGAAGATGCGTCGCCGAGCTCAGCGCGCAGGCTCTCGTTGAGGAGAACGCGCAGGATCTCGGCAAATACGGCCTCGCCGAAGATTCCCCCGTTGCAAGGTGCGACGTCGTCCTTAAAGACGGCAGGGAGTTCAGCGTTTTCTACGGGATTGACGCCCCCGACGGCAAGACCCGCTATGTAAGGCTCGCCGAGTCGAACGACGTTTACACCGTTCTTCTGAACAGCTCGGGATATTTCTACTACCGCGAGGACGATTTTATCAGCCTTGCCGTCACCGACGAGCTCACCAACAACAATACCTCTCCCCGCCTCGACTATATGACCGTTACCCGCAAAGACCTCGATTACGACATAAAGTTTGAGGACGACTCCAAAAACTATGCCGAGGGCGAAGTTTCGCTTCCTTCGGCGCAGGTGATGATCGCCCCGATATACGCTCACCTCGACATCACCAATTCCAACGCGATAATGTACGGCCTCTGGGGGCTCACCGCCACCGACGTGGTAAAAGTCCGCCCCACCGAGGAAGACTTTAAGGAATACGGTCTTGACGACCCGTTCTGCACGGTAGACCTCGACGCAGAGCTCGTCAACTACCACCTCGACATAGGAAACGTCGCGGAATATGTGCTCGACGAAAACGGCGACCCCACTTCGACCGCCGCGGAGTATTACTGCTATTTCAACGGCATAGACATTATATACACCTTTGCCGCGAGCGAAGTCCCTTGGGCTACGTTTATGCCGATAGATATCCTCACGCCGCTTATGACGGGCAACTATATCTTCGCCCTCGACTATGTGAGCGTGGAATACTTCGACGACCCGATCTCGTACCGCTTCGACATTATAGGAAGCATCGACGAGCAGACGCTTGAAGGCACCGTGGACGGCCAGTCTTTCGACCCCGAGGTGTTCAAGCAGCTCTATCAGTTTATGCTGAAATGCCCGATAGACGACGTGTATATGGACGAGGTAGATGAAAACGCCCTTGTGGCGAGAATTGAGATACACCGCGCCGACGGCGACAGCGACCTCCTTGAGTTTTACGACATCGGCTCGAACAGGGTGGGCATCAAATTCAACGGTACGGTGTCGTTCAGCCAGCCGAGGAACTACCTCAACGTTCTAAGAAAGAATATAGAGGACTTCAAGAACGGCGCGGGCTTAGACGAGCTTCAGGAGATCTGGTAGATATAAGGCGAAAAACCATATGAAAACGGAGGAACAGCTATGGCAAAGTATTTTGAATATAAGGGTCTGCCGCTCGTGAGAAAGGGCAGCGAGATATACTACGGCTCTATGGGCGACCCCGAGGTAGTTTATATGCAGCTTGTCGGCAAAAAGGAAGTAGGAGGCGTTGAGACGGCAACAAAGGTGAGGCTTTACAGAATGTTGACCGACGAAAACGTTCCGCCTATGCAGCGCATCACCAAAACGGCCGAGAAGCCCTCTCTCTTCGAGGCGCTCGACCTCGCCTACGACTGGATAGGCAGCCGCAGCTGAAATTGATAAATAATTATCCCGCTCGGGAAGCTCTCCCGGGCGGGATCTTTTTGGTTTTACGGAAAGTATACGGCAGCAAAATGTTGAAAAAGTTGTTGAAAGTGTTGACAAACTCCCCGTTTTCGTCGCCGTATCGGTTGATTACGGGAAGGTTTTCAACAGCAGGCTTGCTTAACGTGTTGAATTATTATCGAGGGGAATATTGTCGAAAATCTTTATGTTTGACTTATCGTCAGCCCATCAGCACCTCAACGGAGTGTTCGCCGCCGTCGGCAAATACGGGCAGCAGGCTGCCTTTTAAGCGCACGCCGTCGCAGATGACGGACTTTACGCCCTTGCAGACGTGCTCGGGATTTTTCACCGAGATGTTATACCTCACGCCCCTGAACATTCGCGAGACCTCAAAGCCGTCCCAGTCGGAGGGTATGCAGGGGTCGAGCCTTAGGCCGTCGTAGTCCGGCATAATGCCGAGTATATACTGCGATACCGCCACGAAGTTCCAGGCGGCGGTGCCTGTGAGCCAGCTGTTCTTGGCTTCGCCGGGGCGGCCCTTGGCGTCGCGGCCGGCTATCATCTGCGCGTAAACGTAGGGCTCGAGCCTGCGTATCTCGGAGATGTCCTCCGAAAAAGCGGGAGCAATCTTCGAGTAGTATTCAAACGCCCTGTCGCCGTGGCCGACGTGCGCCTCGGCACAGATTATCCAGGCGTTGTTGTGGCAGAATACTCCGGCGTTCTCCTTGTAGCCCTCGGGGTAGGTGGAAATTTCGCCGTATTCGACGTAGTAGTGCGAATATGCAGGCTGCTGCAAAATGAGCCCGTGCTCGCAGTTGAGATATTTTCTCACGCTTTCGAGCGCCCTCAGGCCCGCGCCCTGCTTTTTGCCGAGGTCGGAGAGGACCGCAAAGCCCTGCGGTTCGATGAATATTTTGCCCTCGTCGCACTCCTTCGAGCCGACCTTTCTGCCGAAGTCGTCGTAGGCCCTTAAGAACCACTCGCCGTCGAAGCCGTCGCGCATGACGGCCTCCGCCATTTTATCGACCTCCGCCTGGGCTTCGTCGGCCTCGGCGTTTTTGCCGAGACGGCGGCAGATCTCGATGTATTCCGGAACGATGAAGGTGAACATGCACGCCACCAGCACCGATTCCGCGACCTTGCCGTCCTTGGATTCGGTGGTCTGGAAGCTCTCCCCCGAAACGGTGGAGAAGCAGTTGAGGTTGAGGCAGTCGTTCCAGTCGGCTCGCTGAATGAGCGGCAGACCGTGGGGTCCGAGATTCGAGGTGACGCGCTTATAGCTCGCGGTGAGGTGGTCGAAGAGAGGAGCCGCGAGTGAGGGGTCGTTGTCGTAGGGGACCTTCTCCGAGAGGATAGAGAAGTCGCCGGTCTCCTTGATATACTGCGCCGTGGAGAGTATCATCCAGAGCGGGTCGTCCGAGAACTGCCCGCCGACCTCGGCGTTGCCCTTTTTGGTGAGCGGCTGATACTGGTGATAGCAGGTGCCGTCGGGCTTCTGGGTCGAGGCGAGGTCGATTATCCTCTCGCGGGCGCGCTCGGGTATCTGGTGGACGAACCCGAGGATATCCTGGTTAGAGTCTCTGAAGCCCATTCCCCTGCCTATTCCGCTCTCGAAATACGATGCCGAGCGTGACATATTAAACGTCACCATGCACTGATACTGGTTCCAGATATTGACCATTCTGTCGAGGCGCTCATCGGGCGATTTCACCGAATAGCGCGACAGAAGCGAATCCCAGTAGGCGCCGAGCTCTTTAAGGGCGGCGTCGGCCTTTTCGGGGGAGCCGAAGCGCTCTATAAGGGCGTGCGCACGGGCTTTGTTCAGGCTTCCGTCCGGCGCGAATTTCTCCTCGACGGGGTTCTCGACATAGCCTATCATAAACACGAGCTCTTTTTCCTCGTCGGGCTCGAGAGTTATCTCGACGCGGTGCGAAGCTATCGGCGACCAGCCGTGGGCGACGGAGCCGCGGGAGCGGTCTTCAAATACGGCGTCGGGGCGGTCGAAGCCGTTATACAGCCCGAGGAAGGCCTCGCGGCCGGTGTCGAAGCCGGATATCGGCTCGGAGCAGTGATAAAACGCGTAGTGGTCGCGCCTTTCGCGGTATTCCGTCTTGTGGTAGAGAGTCGAGCCCTCGATCTCAACCTCGCCGGTGCTGAAATTGCGCTGGAAGTTGAGTGAATCGTCGTTGGCGTCCCAGAGGCACCACTCGACGAAGCCGAAGAGCGAAAAGCTCTTTTTCTGCCAAGAGGTGTTTTTGAGCTTTACCTTGTGGAGCTCGCAGCTCCCGCCGACGGGGACAAAGAAGGTTATTTCGGCCTTTAAGCCTCCCCTTTCGCCGGATATCACGCTGTAGCCGATGCCGTGGCGGCAGGAATAGCTTTCGAGCTCGGCTTTTACCGGCGCCCAGGCGGGGCACCAGACCGAGCCGCCGTCGTTTATGTAATAGCAGCGCCCGCCCGCGTCGATGGGTACGTTGTTATAGCGGTAGCGGGTTATCCTGCGAAGTCGGGCATCGCGGTAAAAGCAGTAGCCTCCGGCGGTGTTCGATATGAGCGAAAAGAATCCGTCCGTCCCGAGGTAGTTTATCCAGGGGTAAGGGGTTTTCGGACCGGTTATAACATATTCTCTGTTTTTATCGTCGAAAAAACCGAATTTCATAAAAATTCCTCCCGTATAATATAAGGTCAAAATAAGTATACAATATCTCAAGTCATTTGTAAATAAAAAATTTTAATGTTTTTGGGGCGTTTCGGTATAAAATCGTGCAGCGGGGCAAAACTAATTCCGACCGATCATGGACGCGTAAGCGTTCATTTTTGGCTTTACTTTAAACCTTAGCATATAGGGACCCTTAATATGAAAGGAAGGTCTGAAAAGTGAAAATACTGGATAGAATAGCGCTGTTTCTGCTTATAGTGGGCGGCGTAAACTGGGGACTGGTCGGAATATTCAAGTTCGACCTTGTCGCTTATCTGTTCGGCGGCTCGGCAGGGATAATCTCGAGGATAATCTATGTTTTGGTAGCGCTCTGCGCGGTATGGTGCGTGTCGCTGTATTTCAGAAATTCAAGACTCATAGAGGAGTAATATCCCTCCGAAAAAGAGCGCTCAAAAGCGCTCTTTTTTTGTACAAAAGCCGCCGTCCTCGCTTTATCGGTTGAAAGCAAAAAATCGCGTTTTTCGGCTAAAACACGCGATTTCAGCAGCACCTGAATATTCCTTATTCGGCAGTATCTGTCTTCTAAAAAAACATTGACTTTTTTAAGTTTTTGTAGTATAATGCTTATATCTATTAGTCATATTGGGCTTTTCTGTGTTATCGCATTTATGCTTATGGAACAGCGGGGGATAAATATGAATATAGCCGTTTGTGACGACAGCACCATAGATCGCGAAATTGTCTGTTCGCTGCTCAAAGAAGTTTTTGAGCGCGACGGCATCCAGCCCGTGCCTGAGCTTGCCTCTTACGACAACGGGCTCGTGCTGCTTGACGACGTTCGCGACGGCGCCTGGTTCGACATAATCCTGCTCGACATCTATATGAAGGATCATCTGGGGATAGACGTTGCGCGAAAGCTTCGGGAGATAGGCTTCGGCGGGTCGATAGTGTTTCTGACGGCCTCGTCGGATTTCGCCATCGACGGATACGATGTTTCGGCCTCGGGTTACATATTGAAGCCCGCAACGGTTGAAAGGCTCTCCGAGGTTCTCGGCAGGGTCTTCAAGGGCATACAGGAGCAGACCTATCCGGTCCGCAGGAGGAGCTCGGTTCACCGCGTTCCGCTGAGGGAAATATTATATATCGAGAGCATCAACAACAGATGCGTGCTCCACCGCCACGGCGGAGAGTCGTATAACATCTACAAGCGCCTCGACGAGATAGAAAAAGAGCTCACCGATAAAAGATTTCTGCGCTGCTCTCAGAGCTTTATCGTAAATATGGATTACATCGTCAAGGTGGACCGTTCGTTTTACCTCACCACCGGCGATATAGTCCTCATTCGCCAGCGGAGCCTCAAGGCCATGCAGCAGGCGTATTACGATTACATCGGCGGGAACCAGTAGGGCTAAGCCCTCTCAGGCCTGTCAAGAGACAATTTCAGAGCCGAATTCACTGCCAAAGCCGCATTTTTCACAAAGTGCATGTTATTTTGCCGCTTTGTGTTAGAATGATAGTGGTAATTTGTCATATATGCCGAAGAAGAAAAACGGTAAACCTTGACATAGTGGAATAAGTTGAACCCACCGAGAAGGGAACCGATTTAAGGCAGAATGGCAATGGCAGTTTGCAATATATACCGAAGAAGAAAAACAGTAAACCATAAGCAAATGGAATGAGATAAACCAAACATGGAGGAATACTGATGAAAAGAATGTTGGAAAGGCTTCTTGCGATATGCCTCGCGGTGATGTTCGTGCTCAGCATGCCCGGCGTATCGGCAATAGTTGAAGCTGCCGAAAAAACGTATACCGACGATGATTTTGAGATATCTTATAAAATCCTCGACGGTGACAACAACGAGGTAACACAGGTTGTTGTCGGGCAAGAATATAAGTTCAGTATCGACTTTGAGTCATTAAGAGCGATCGAAGCCGGTACGGGAAAATATGTCTATCAGGTGCCCGCGGAGCTCTGCCCTGTAAATCCGATCCAGAAGCAGGCGCTCAAAAACAACCCCGATGACCCGGAAGAACAGCCGTTTGCGTATATGACCCTTAGCGAAGACGGTGTGCTGACCATTGAGTTCACCAGCTACGCCAGCACATATGCTAAGGTTAACTTTAACTGCAACTTTACCAAGACCATAACCGAGGATATGAAGGACTTCAGGTTCGGCGACATTAACGTTGAAGTTGTTGAGCCGGAGCTGGAAAATTATGATGATGAGTTTACCAAGTATGAGTCTTGGCCTCACAAAGACATACTCGGTATGCCCGGCATTAAGAATGACCAAGAATTGTATAATGCTTGGAACGAAAAGGGTCTTTGGGAAAAGGACAAAGTCTCGAACAAGATCCCCGACGAGCCGGACGATAAATACGGCGAGCCTTGGAGCAGCTACCTTTATTGGAGAGTCGGAGTTTGCAATTATGACATTGTCGGCAAGACAATAAAGGACTCGCTTGACCCTTCGACCGATCCTGAAGAAAAGCACCGCAAAAATTACAGCCAGAAAGCTGAATCCACTTTTACGGAGCAGGATCAGGCGCGCGGAATATTGGTCCGTGTAGAGATCCCGGGTCAGTCTCAGCACTGGTTTGTTATAAAGGACGCCACATACAGTGCCGACGGCAAGACCGTTGAGTTTACTGTGCCCGAAACTGCGAAATGTGTTCGCTATGGCGCATCTGACCATGGAACCGGCAAGTGTGAAGAAACCCTCAGGCTTGATAATAGCTATCGCTATACTTTCTACTACACCAGTACTATACCCGAAAGCGAAAAGTCCGGCTTCCGTTGGTTCTACAACAGGACTGAATTGCCCGACGGCAGCCATGTGGATTCTACTCCTACCCGCAAATATGCGGATTTAGGAGACGCTGCCATTTATAAGAACAGAAACAGCGTTGACGATAAGGGTCAGTATAATGTTATAGAGCCCGATGAGAACGGTACCATTCACTGGAGCGTTGAGGTCCATATTCCGGCCGCAAAGCCCGGGCTGAAGCTTAAAAGCTGGCATTTCAAGGACGAAATGAACTTCTGCCTTGACAGTACAGACGACGATAAAGACGAGCCGCAGATACGTAATGCGCTTATTGATCCGAGCAGCGTTGAAGTTACCGTGAGGAAAAAAGGCGAAACTGTAGAAAACCCAGTAGATCTTCTTTCGGCTACGGCCACCACCGATTATGTGTATTATGCAGAGCTGCACGATGGCAAACAGAGAGCAGTTGACTTCTACTTCTATGGTCGGTGCAAGTGCACCGAGGACAACTGTACAAACTGGAGTACAAGCAGAAACGTTTGCAGATACAGCACCGACGTGGGTGAAATGGTCAGCGGCGTAAAGAGTAAATACTGCAAGTGCTGGACTGCACAGGACGACCTCATCTTTACCGTAAAATACACCACGACCGTTGACGAGATTCTCGAGGCCTTTTCGGGCTATGAGGACGCCGACGGAAATTACCGCGGCGAGTTCAGATGGCTCCGCAACGAAGTAAACCTTCGCGTCAAGACCGACAACGGTCACGGCGGCTATGACATACTTCGCGACATTGACGAGGACTACGTCTGGAGCGAGCTGACCGACAGCACCGATGTTTTCTCCAAGACCGTTACCCCCAAAGGCTCTACCAGTCTGCAGTATAACATAACCATAAACAAGAGCGAGATCCTCAACAAGGAAGCTATCGGGAAGGAGCTTGTCATCGTCGATAAGATGAGCGACAAGGGCGTAAGGCTCGATCTCGACTCTATAAAGGTAAAGCAGGGCGGATTTGAGCTCGTAAACGGCCGAGACTACTACGTCCAGTATGTCGGCACGGACGAAACGATAGTGCCTCCCGGACCCGGCGAGCCCGAACTTGATTTACACGAGTTCCAGATAAAGCTTAAAACCGCGCAGAACGTTTGCTACGAGATCTCGTATCTTGTTGACGTCAGCGTTACCGCTGCGGGCACGCTCACCAATGAAGCGACCGTAACTCTTAACGGCATTGAACTTACCGCCAAGAGCGACAAGAAGCAGGAATCCGGCGGTTCCGGCGGAGCTTCGCTGCTCGAAGTTAAGATAGAGAAGAAAGACGACGAAGGAAACGCCGTCCGCGGCGCCGAATACGGCGTGTATGATAAGGACGGAAATCTTGGTGCGCGCGTTGCCACCGACACGAACGGCCAGATGTTCGTAAACGCCAACGACGTTGCAGGCACCAAGGATACCGAGTCCTCAGAATCCGTCGGGCAGGCCCGGAAAGGCTGGGGCCACGGCTTCGCATATCATGTACTCTATTATATAAAGGAGATAAACGCTCCTAAGGGCTATGAACTCGACGAGGTTGAACACTGGTTCTACTTCTGCGACGCCAAGCCCGACAAAGATGGCAAAATCACCTGCGATGAGTGCGAAAAGCTGAATAGAGAATTTAGGACATTGATTAAGGAAAAGGTCACGGCGGAAGCTCAGACCGAGGATCCCGCCCCGACCGACGAAGAGATCAACAGCACTGTTGATAGCATTGTAAGTTCACTTCAGCGCATCGGCTATGACGAGGATGGCTACATGACCAGCCTCAAGGTCACCGATAAGAAAGAAAAGCTCGGATACCTCTCCGTCACCAAGAATGTAACGCTCGGCGGCGTAGCTAATGCCGCAACGAAGGACTACATCGCTGATCAGAACTACATCTTCACCATTGAAAAGCTCACCGACGACGGCACCCGCGTTGACACCGAATTTAACGACAGCTTTGCCGCCAAGCTTGAAAGAGCAGACGGGGCCAGAGAGCCGACAGAAGCGTTTGAAAATGGCGTTCTGGAGGTCACGCTTAGGGACGGCGAGACTTTGACCATAAGCAAGCTCCCCGTCGGCCAATACAGGATAACCGAAAGATTATCTTCCGGTGACGGCGACAACGACATCGTTTCGACTGACGCCGATGGCAACAAAACTACTTATAAGTTCGACGGCGTAACGGTCGTTCCCGCCAGCGGATCCGAAGTGGGCAGCACTGTTGTGGAAGTCAGTGACGAAAAGGACGAAGAGGGTCATCCCATAGTGTCGGCGGCCACCTTCACCAACCACTACACTCTGCCCGGCGAGTTCACTCCGAAGGTCAAAAAGGTCATTGACGGCCCCGCAAGGACCGACGCCGAGAAGAAGACCTTCAAGTTCAAGATCACCGAAAATAAAGACGACTCGACCAGCGAAGACGACTCGCCGCTCGGCTATGCAAAGATAACCGACTCTGGTGAAAAGGAGTTCACCGACCTCGAAGGCAACAACCTCGTTCTTAAGTTCACCAAGGCAGGTACCTATACCTACACAATCAAAGAGGTCAACGACAACCTCAACGAGGACGGCACCAAGAAGGACGACGCCTACACCTATGACACCTCCGAGTGGACGCTTACAGTCAGCGTCGTAAGAGGCGAAGACGGCAAGCTCGTAGCAACCGGCAAATACTTTAAGGGCGGCGTAGAAGTCACCGACGCAGCCTTTGCAACGTTCACCAACACTTACGCTCCTACCGGAGACCTCTCGGTCACAAAGACCGTTGATAGCAGCAAGCCGGAAGACCGGACCAAGGGCTTTAGATTTGAAGTCACCGTTAAGAGCGAAGATATTGCCGACGGCAGCTATGATACCGTGTTGACCAACGGCGGCAAGGTAGATGTCACTGTGGCCGAAGACCGCAACAGTATCACCTATAGCTTCACTCTTAAGCACGGTGATACGTTTACCGTCAACGATCTCCCTGCCGGTGCTGAGTACACTGTCACCGAGACCTCCGCCGACGGCTTCGACGTCACCTACACCGTTGACGGGGCTGTCGTACACGTTCCCGTAACCGGAAAAATAGTCAAGGACGCTGCCGTTGCGATAAGCGCAGTCAACAAGAGAAACACCGGCGACCTTAAGGTCACCAAGACCGTTGATAGCAGCAAGCCGGAAGACCGGACCAAGGAATTTACCTTTGACATTACCGTCGAGGGAGCTTCGGGCAAATATAAAGCGACCAACAGCGCTACGGGCATCTTTGAAGTAGAGTTTGCAGAGGGCACGACCAAGGTCAAGCTCAAGAACGGCGAGACCGTGACCATTGAGGGGCTCCCTGCCGGTGCTGAGTACACCGTCACCGAGACCGACAGCGACGGTTACATCGTCACCTACGGCGGAGAAACCGACCCCGCCACCGGCAAGATACCCGAAAAGGGCGATGTTGCCGTTGTGGCCGTGACCAACAAGAGAAACACCGGCGACCTTGAGGTCACCAAGACCGTTGCCAACGCCGGAACCGAAAACAAAGACGCCGAATACAGCTTTAAGGTCACCGTTGAGGGTCTCGCCGACACGGCTTCCAAAGAGTACTATGCCGTCAGGACCCGTGCGGGAGGCGACTCGGCTGCCGAGAAAGTTATCTTCACGGACGGCGTTGCAACATTCACTCTCAAGGCCGGCGAGACCATAACCATCAAGGATCTCCCTGCCGGCGCGAACTGCACCGTCACCGAGACCAGCAGCGACGGCTACACCGTCGAATATAAGACGAACACTTCCTCCGAAAGCGGAAGCGAGGGTTCCGCCCGCGTCACGATACCTCAGGACGATGTCGCTGCGGTCACCGTGACCAACACCAGAGAGCGCAACAATCTCTCGGTCACCAAGACCGTTACCAACCCCAGAGCGGAAGATGAGGGCAAGGAATACAGCTTCACCGTTGACATTACGGACGAAGATATCGTTAAAGGCACCACTTACGTTACTGAGCTGACCGATAAAAGCCGCGAAGTAACCGTGTCCTACATTGCCCCTCACACTATCACCTATAGCTTCACTCTTAAAGCCGGCGAGATATTTACCGTTAAAGGTCTCCCCGTGGGAGCTCATTACACCGTAACCGAGACCTCCGCCGACGGCTTCAAGGTCACCTACACTGCCAGCGCCGACGGCGTCATAGCCAAGGGTGAGCCCGTTGTGGTAACCGTAAACAACGAGAGAGAAATAGGCGGTCTTTCGGTCACCAAGACCGTTACCAATCCCAGACCGGAAGACGATACTAAGGACTTCACCTTTGAAGTCACCGTTACGGACAAAACCATCACCGGAAATAGCTCCTTCACCGCCACGGCGAACGGCAAACCGATCAGCGGAAAAGCCGATATCGGACAGATCACCTATAACTTCACTCTTATGACCGGCCAGACATTCAGCGTAAGCGGACTTCCTGCCGGCGCCGAGTACACCGTTAAAGAGACCGACACCAACGGCTACACCGTCACCTATAACGGAGTTGCCGACCAGGCCACCGGTACAATAGTCAAGGGCGAAGTTGCAGAAGTCAAGGTAGACAACAAGAGAGAAATAGGCAGCCTCTCGGTCACCAAGACCGTCGGCGCCGTCAAGACGGGCGATGAAAACAGGGAGTACACCTTTGACATTACCGTCGAGGGCGCTTCGGGCAGATATAATGCGACCAGCAGCGATGCTTATGTAGTGTTTGACGGAAACGGCAAGACTACGGTCAAACTCAAGGCCGGCGAGACCGTGACCATTGAGGGGCTCCCTGCCGGTGCTGAGTACACCGTCACCGAGACCGACAGCGAGGGTTACATCGTCACCTACACCAGCAACACCGGAACGATACCCAACGGCAAAGCTGCCGAAGTGACCGTACACAACGATAAGAACACCGGCGACCTCTCGGTCACAAAGACCGTCGAGGGCGGCGTAGAGGCAGACAACAACGAAGCCTTCAGCTTCACCGTTACCGTTGAAGACGCAGCCATCTCCGAGGCCAGCAACTACAATCCCGCGGTTACGGGCGGACAGATGGGCACGTCCTCATACGAAACCGGCAAGGCGACCTTCACCTTCGAGCTCAGAAACGGCGGCGAATTTACCGTCAGCGAGCTCCCCGCCGGCGCTCACTACACCGTCACCGAGACCAACAGCGACGGCTACACCGTAACTTACAGCGGAGACACGACGGACGGTAACGGTACCATAACCAAGGACGGCACTGCCACCGTAAACGTCACCAACACCAAGGACACCGGCAGCCTGACCGTCTCGAAGACCGTAACGATCGACAGCAGCAGCGGCGCAAGCGGCTATGCCGACAGCGAGAAAGAGTTCACTATTAACATTAAGTTGAACGCTCCCGAGGGAGTCAACGTTGACGGCGATTACGAGGCCACAAAGACCACCAAAACCGGCATCGAGAATATCCCAGTCACGTTCACCAACGGCAGCACTACTCTCAAGCTTAAGGACGGCGAGTCCGTGACCGTAAACGGCCTGCCCGATAAGGTCGGATACACCGTCACCGAGACCAAAGCCGACGGCTACACCGTTACCTACAATGGAATTGCCGACCCTGCCGCCGGCACCATAGCCAAGGGCGGAAATGCTGCGGTCGGCATAGTCAACCACAGAGAGACCGGTTCGCTCAAGCTCGTCAAGAAGCTCGACGGCGCCGAAGATGCCGCCGCAGGCAAGACCTTCACATTCAAGATCGAGTCCGTAGACTTCAAGTTCAACGGAACGTTCGGCGGCGTAACGTTTACAAGCGGCGTCGCTACCGTAGAGGTAACTGCCGTATCCGCAACCGTCATCACCGGACTTCCTACCGGCTCATACACCGTAACTGAGGTCGGCGGCAACGAAGATATTACAGTCGGAGGCGAGACTTGGAAGTTCGGCGGCGCCACTGTAAACAAGGACACCGTTGAGGTAGTTGCCGGCGGGGACGAAAATGCAGTCGAGGTCATTATAACCAACCACTACACTCTGCCCGGCGAGTTCACTCCGATGGTCGAAAAGATCATAAGCGGCCCCGCAAGGACCGGCGCTGAGCATAAGACCTTCACGTTTGAACTCAAGGACGAAAAGGGCGAGGTTGTAGGCACTGCAACCGTCACCGATGACGGAACGAGCAATGAATACACCGCTCTGTTCAACAAGACATTCACCTACAATGAGCTCAGCAACGCCACGGGCGACACCTATACCTACACAATCAAAGAGGTCAACGACAACCTCAACGAGGACGGCACCAGGAAGGACGACGCCTACACCTATGACACCTCCGAGTGGACGCTTACAGTCAGCGTCGTAAGAGGCGAAGACGGCAAGCTTGTAGCAACCGGCGAATATACCAAGAACGGCGTCGCAGCCACGGCATCTATAGCTACCTTCACCAACACTTACGCTCCTACCGGCGACCTCTCGGTCACAAAGACCGTCGAGGGCGGCAGAGATGAAGACAACGGCAAGAAGTTCTCCTTCACTGTTACTGTAAACGACAGCGCTACCAGCCAAGACAGTAATTATGCTGTCGAAGTGAACAGCAAGGTAGAAACTAAATATGACGAGGGTACAGTTACCTTCAAATTCGAACTCAGCAACCACGAGACGTTTACCGTAAAGGATCTTCCCGCCGGCGCTCACTACACCGTCACCGAGACCAACAGCGACGGCTACACCGTAACTTACAGCGGAGACACGACGGACGGTAACGGTACCATAACCAAGGACGGCACTGCCACCGTAAACGTCACCAACACCAAGGACACCGGCAGCCTGACCGTCTCGAAGACCGTAACGATCGACAGCAGCAGCGGCGCAAGCGGCTATGCCGACAGCGAGAAAGAGTTCACTATTAACATTAAGTTGAACGCTCCCGAGGGAGTCAACGTTGACGGCGATTACGAGGCCACAAAGACCACCAAAACCGGCATCGAGAATATCCCAGTCACGTTCACCAACGGCAGCACTACTCTCAAGCTTAAGGACGGCGAGTCCGTGACCGTAAACGGCCTGCCCGATAAGGTCGGATACACCGTCACCGAGACCAAAGCCGACGGCTACACCGTTACCTACAATGGAATTGCCGACCCTGCCGCCGGCACCATAGCCAAGGGCGGAAATGCTGCGGTCGGCATAGTCAACCACAGAGAGACCGGTTCGCTCAAGCTCGTCAAGAAGCTCGACGGCGCCGAAGATGCCGCCGCAGGCAAGACCTTCACATTCAAGATCGAGTCCGTAGACTTCAAGCTCAACGGAACGTTCGGCGGCGTAACGTTTACAAACGGCGTCGCTACCGTAGAGGTAACTGCCGAATCCGCAACCGTCATCACCGGACTTCCTACCGGTTCTTACACCGTGACTGAGGTTATAGGTGAAGAAGAGGGAAGCAACGACATCGCCGAAAACAGCGGCGACGGAGCCAAGCTCTGGAAGTATAACGGGAACACCGGTTCGGACACTGTGATCGTAACTCCCGACGGAAGCGCTGAGATAGCCACCGTCGAGATAACCAACCACTACACTCTGCCCGGCGAGTTCACTCCGATGGTCGAAAAGATCATAAGCGGCCCCGCAAGGACCGG
>CANRLU010000033.1 GCA_947631535.1 uncultured Clostridia bacterium
CCGATGCCGGTGAATATAACGCCGGTCTTCGGGTTCTCGGAGGTCTCGTCTTCCTTGGTTTCAACGACTTCCGCTTCAGGGGCAGGAGCTTCAGCGGGAGTTTCCGCCGGCTCTTCGCTTTGGTCGCCGGTCTGATCGGTGCCCTCAGCAGGCGCTTCGATGCTGACTTCGGCGTCCTCTACTTCCTCGGTGGGAACGTAGTCGGGATCGACATAGCCGCATATCGGGCAGACGCCGTCCACGAAGGTATGAGGAGCGTAGTCAACTCTTATGCTGCAGAGGAAACAGCCTCTCCAGTGGTATTCGCTGTCGTGCCTGATGTCGGTGATGATGTGCGCGTGGCCGATAAGTCCGCCTACGCCCTCCTGCTGGTGCTCGCCGTCGGTGTAAACGAGCGCGTAGCTCGAGAACAGGTCGGTGGATATGGTCACGGTCTTCGGGTCGCTGTCGAGGTCGCTGAGCACTTCCGCAACGCCGTCGTGAACTCTTATCACGGCGAACGTTCTGTATGTCCTTGAAAGCGCATAAGGAACTTCGATGACGATGTTGATGGGCCTGCTTATCTCGCTTATCTCCTCGGTGGTCGAGGCTCCGAGAGCGTCGGTCACGGTCTTGGTGAGGGTAATGTCGAGATATGCAACGTGCCTGTATTCGCCCTCGGAAGTCTTCGCGTCGATGAGAGCCTTATCCTCGGGTTCTACGGTCTTCTCGGCGTCTTCAACCGTGAGAGCTATGTCGATAGAAGCTCCGTTTTCGATGGCGGCAACGTCTTCTTCGTCAATAACGGCGTCCTTGAGAACTTCCTGCTGTTCGGCGGGTATCTCTACCTTGGGAACGTTTCCGACAGTCGGAACTTCGACGTCGATGTTTCCGGTAGCGGGGACGGTGAGCGTTTCGGTCACGTATCCGCAGACGGTGCACTCCTTATGGCGCTTGCCGGCTTCGGTGGAGGTGGCTTCTGTATCGGTTATCCATTCGCCTGAAGTGTGAGGTTCGACTTCGCCGATTATCTCTCCGCAGATGGTGCACTCGTACCAGTGGCCGTTTGCGTCTGACTTCATAACGGTCTCGTGATCGTGAGCGTTTACGGGGATCGTTTCGGTCTTAGTGGCCTTGCAGACTTCGCATGTGAAGAGCTTTTCGCCCTCCTCGGTGTAGGTAGGTTCTACAGTTACCTTTCCGTCGTCCCAGACGTGCTCTGCCTCGCTGAGTCTCACGCCTGCATCGTCGCAGGTTTCGGAGACACATTCGTGCCAGTGAGTCTTTTCATCGGACTTCCACTCTTCGCCCTCGACGTGGGTGTGTTTGAGCTTCGGAATGGCTTCGGTTCTGGTCACTCTTCCGCAGACGGTGCACTTGTAGGTCATTACGCCTTCCTCGGCCTCGGTCGCAGCCTTGGTGACGGTGCCTTCGTCGTCAATATGCTCGGCTTCGCTGAGCCTTACGTTCTTGTCGTCGCAGGTCTCGGATACACATTCGTGCCAGTGGGTCTTTTCGTCGGACTTCCATTCGTCGCCCTCAACGTGAGTGTGTTTCAGTTTCGGAATGACCTCTGTCCTTGTCACCCTGCCGCAGACGGTGCACTTGTAGGTAATTACGCCCTCTTCGGCCTCGGTAGCAGCCTTGGTGACGGTGCCTTCGTCGTCAATATGCTCGGCTTCGCTGAGCCTTACGGACTTATCGTCGCAGGTCTCGGAGACACATTCGTGCCAGTGGGTCTTTTCGTCGGACTTCCACTCTTCGCCCTCGACGTGGGTATGTTTGAGCTTCGGAATGGCTTCGGTCCTCGTGACTCTTCCGCAGACGGTGCACTTGTAAGTCATAATGCCCTCTTCGGCCTCTGTCGCAGCCTTGGTGACGGTGCCTTCGTCGTCAATGTGCTCGGCTTCGCTGAGCCTTACGCTATTGTCGTCGCAGGTCTCGGAGACACATTCGTGCCAGTGGGTCTTTTCATCGGACTTCCACTCTTCGCCCTCGACGTGGGTGTGTTTGAGCTTCGGAATCGTCTCGGTCTTGGTCTCGTCGCACTCGGAGCAGTTGTAGAGCTTTTCGCCCTCGGCCGTCTCGGTCGGCTCCTTGGTGACTACGCCGCTATCCCAATTATGGGCCGACTTTGTCTCTTCCTTGCCGCAGACTTCGCAGTAGCTCCAGTGGCCCTCTGCGTCGTGCTTGAGGTCTTTCGCGAGCGTGTGCTCGGCGTAATTATAAGTCGCTCCGCACTCGGTGCATATGCTCCAGTGCTGAGTCTCGCTCTGTCCGTACTCTGCGCCAGCAGCGTGAGCTTCGTGCTCGGTCTCGTAGGCGCACTCATCGCACTTCTGCCAGTGCGACGCGGCGTCGTGAGCGTCGGTGAGGGTGTGAACGGTCAGGCGGGTCTCATACTTGCATATCTTGCACTGCTGCCAGTGCCCTACGCTGTCGTATTTCTCTTCAAATTCGTGATCTTCGGACACCTTCGCGCCGCAGACGGTGCAGGATTTGGAGTGCTGCGTTGCGTTGTAATCATAATCGACGGCCTCGTCAAGCTTGTGCGGCTCGGGATCGGTCCTGTAATCGCAGCCCTCGACGTCGCACTCCTCCCAGTGGGTGGTGTCGTCGTGCTTCATAACGATGTGGTGCTGATGGTTCCAGTAATCGCAGACGGAGCAGTGGTCATCGCCCTCGGGATATTTGTGGTTTTCCTTGGCAGATGTCCCCGCGCAGTCCTTGCAGACCTGCCAGTGGTTAATATTGTCTATTGTGTAAACGCCTTCCTCGAAGCTGTGCGGCGCGGTCTCTTCATATCCACATTCGCAGCTGCGCTTGTGGACAGACGTGTCAACGTTGGTCCAGCCGCCGAAAGTGTGATCGGCGGTGACGGTATTTCCGCAGTCTTCGCAGGTCTTGGAGTGCTGCTTTCCGCCCTCGGCGGGAGTCCAGGACTCGGGATAACCGTGAGGCTTGGTCTCGGTCTTATTGCAGACCGTGCATGTGCGGGAGTGAGTGGTGCCGCCAAGGTCGGGAGTCCAGCCGTCGCCCCAGTTGTGCTCGGCCTCGGGGTGAGTGTAACCGCACTTCGAGCAGACGCCGTTTACATAGGTGTGGTCCTCAAGGGAACCGGTCTGCACGTGGCCGCACTCGGAGCACTCATAGTCGTGCTGCCCGTTGCCCTTATCTACCCATTCGTATGTATGCGCGGTCTCGTCGCACTTGCCGCCGCACTTGGTGCAGAGATGGTAGCGGGACTCGTCGTCTTCGGTAAAGTCTGAGCCGGGCGTATGCTTTTCGGATTCGGCGGTGTAACCACATTCGGCGCAGTTTACCTTGTGAGTGCCGTCGCCGTTGTCGGTGTAAGAGCCCTCGGCGTGAGCTTCGGTCTCGCCCTCATATCCGCACTTCGCGCAGTAGTCGTGATGACCGCTCGCGTCGCCCTGCTTCACGGTATCGTGAGCTTCGGTGACGGTTGCTCCGCAAACGGAGCAGGTGTAGGAGTGCTCGTCGGCGCTGACGTTCTTATACGAACCCTCGGCGGGAGTGTGCTCCTTGTGAGCGTATTGGCAGACGGTGCATACGCCGTCTTTATATTCGTGCTCCACCTTGCCGTAGATGCCGCCCTCGGCAGGACAGCCGGCGAGCGTGCACTTGTGCCAGTGAGAGGTCTCGTCGCTCTCCCATACTTCGCCGCCGTTGTGGACGTGCTCCAAATCTACCCTCTTTTCCGCCTTGCAGAGCGTGCAGGTGTAAAGAGTGTAGCCGACTTCGGTCTCGGTGGCTTCGTGGACGGTGCCGTTGTCCCAAGAGTGGGACTCGGACTCATTGACATATTCGCAGGTATCGCAGGCGGCGGTATGGGTTTCGCCGTCTTCATTGTCCTTATAGCTGAATTTGTGCGCTTCAACGGTTCTGTCTATCCTGCCGCCGCAGTCTGCGCAGAGGCTCCAGTGCTCGGTCGCGCTATTACCGTATTCGGTGCCTTCGCGGTGAGTGGCGGTTATTTCGTTTCCGCAAGCACAGGTGTAGGTATGGAATTCGCCGTCGCCGGTATCGGTGCATCCGTCTTCATTCGGAGCATGCTGCACGGTTTCTATAATCTCGCCGCAAAGCGTACAGACCAAATCGTGACAGTTGAATTTACCGGGCACCAAGCTTGCTTGATTATATTTAGTGTAGTTGCCGTCGAGCCACTCCTGATGCTTAGGCGAGGTCTCGTTGTGCGGACATTCGGGAACAACTACCGCAACGTGCTCGATAACGAGCTCGGGGAGCGTAGTATCATAGCTATTTGCCTTGAGCGCAAATGTTCTCGCGGCATCCTGAGCATATTGATGGGTAAACTCTTTCTTGATCTGGAAGTATCCGTTATAGAACGTTCCGTCTGCGGTCTTGTTGATATCCCGATATTCCGTTCCTTCGGACTTATTGGTGGTATCACCGAGCCAAGCTCTGAGATAGCCGTTGCCGTTGGCAGAGCCGCCTATGATCTCACCTATGACGTGAACGGAAACAGTTTCGCCGTTCATAAGGTATCGGCCTAAATCAAAGTTGATCCAACCGTTAGTGTTGGCGGCAACCTTTACGACACCGTTCTCGATAGTGACGGAATCCATTACATCGGCGTTGATGTTTTCGGCAGTGAGCTCAATTTCGACCTCGTTCGGATAATGCTCGAACGCGCAGCCGGTGCACTTATTGACTTCCATCGTGTGCGGCTTTGTCGAGTCGGCGATTATCTCGTTGCAGTCGAGGCAGCGCTCCCAGTGATTATCAAGGTCAAACTGAGTTACGCGCCTGTCTGCGGGGTGATCGCAGCCGGGATAAACCACGCCGATGTGGTAAATGGTCATAGCGGGAAGGTTGCCGCTTACCGACTTAAGAGTGAACCTTGTTGCATTGGAAGGATTATCACCGTCGGGCTCTCCTTCATACGTCAAAGGTATTTCGACGGTTATGTCGTAATATGTAACTCCGTCCTTCTTGTATGTGCTCGTAAGAACGGGCTCCGTCGGTCTCCTGCCGTTATTATTTATCAACCAGAATCTGAAATTATCTTCGGCGGATGCAACTATATGAGCCGTCACGGTTTTACCGTGGGTAACCTCGCGGTCGAGGCTGAACGAGAACTGCTGAAGAGAATTGCCCGCAACTACGGCATAACCGTTTTCGTCGAATGTGACTCCGGCAGGGTTGTCTACAACAGCGGATTTAAGGGTAATTTCGACCTCGTTCTCGGGGTGAACCGGAGTCTTGAACCCGCATACGCAGGAGCCGTCGGGACCTATGCTGTGCTCTGCCTTTTCAATAAGCGCTCCGCAGACGTCGCACTCGCCCCAGTGCTGATTCAGATCATAATTGTACTTAGACGTGCTGTGTTCGTGCTCGGGATAAACAACGCCGATATGGGTAATCTTGACGTAGTCAAGTTTTTGACCGTACGGCGCCTTTATTTCAAGATAGCCGTCATTTTCGGCCGGAGTTATTGTCATATCCTTGACGTCATATGTGCCGGCAGAAAGATATTCCTTCCACTGGTTACTACCGCCGTCAACTCCGTCAGGCGTGGTACGGAATCTTACATTCCCCTTGGATTCAAATACAATGTGGAATGTATAATCTTTTCCTGCCTCTAATGCAGCAGGTAATTTAATGCCGTACTGCTCGTTGTCAACGCCGCCCTCAATGATGATCGCACCGTCTTCGACGCGAAGCGCACTGCCGTTGGTGTCCTTGACAGTACTGTTGGTTATTTCGACTTCAAGCTCGTTTTCAAGGTGAGTGAAGTCGCAGCCGTCGCACTTGAGCGCGCCGTCGGTATAGGTATGCTCGGTCTTTTCGCCGGTGGGCTCGCCGCAGACGGTGCAGGCGTCCCAGTGATATTTGCCGTCGTAAGCTTTGCCGCCGAGAGTGTGCTCGTGGTGGATCCTGTAGTAAATGTGTTCAAAAGTGACATTTGAGACCGCGGTCTCTCCCCTAGGCGCTAAGAACCATATATAGTTGCCCATTTTAACGCCAGTATTGATTTCAGAAGTCACCGCAGATTTTACATCGAATTTAAAGGCGCCTTCTGTAATGTCAGTTATATTTGCATCGCTCGAGGTTATATTGTTGCTTGAACCGCCGGCACCGTTAGCAATATAGAAGCGAATTCTGTTATTGCCTTCAGCGGTACCCGATACGCAGACATCGATAGTATCCCCAACGTATACGTTATCAATGGGGACATACCAAGTAGTAGGATTCTCCGAATTATTGGTCGTTACCGCGGAAGGTTCAACTTTTACCCAGCCCTCTTCGGTGTGGTCGTTGCCGTTGGGGCAGTCGGTAACAACCGGAGCAGGCTCAACAACGCCTATCCAAGTGACGGTACCGGTGCCGGAGGCAAAGAGCTTAACAAATCTATTATAATCCGCGCCAAATGCCTCTTCAAAGCTTTCCTGTATTTCATCGTATGAAATATAATAAGCGGTTGCATTATCCTCCGTATCGCCTATGTAGAATTGATCGGCTTCACACTCTACTTTAATTTCACTTCCCGTCGGACTATCAAAATAACCGTTCATAAAATCGCCGTAGTTGTTGAATTTAACTTTCTTAAGTTTTCCGCCTTCAACAACGATTTTTATGTATGCACCAACAGGATACGTCTGAAGTGCTTTTTTTACACATTCATCGAGTCCGCTGAGTGCTCCGGCTATAGGGGTATCAACCGAAATCGGAGTTCTCTCAGTACGCGGATTTGTGCACGCTTCAACAGTAACATACTTGTCAAGCTCAGGCTTGTAAGTAGGCTCGGGCTCAGGAATCGGTTCTGCGCTGCCTTTAATAACAACCTGGAAGCCGCAAAGAGTGCCGGAACCGCTCACCTTTACGTTGCCAACATTTCCTATTGAACCTTTTACGATTTCAGGGTCTTCTTGGGGAGCGGGGTCAGATTCATCTTTTGGAATTGGAATGTCATGCTCTACATAACCTGCCATCCAATCTTTTATGCTGACATAATATGCTTCTCTATCGTCATCAACAGCATAAGGTCCGTCAGTAATCGGATATTCATACATATTACCAAAATTTACACTTGCTTGAATACCCAAATTTTGCGGTACAGAGCTTTTGTTAACAATTATTTTTGCATACAAACCACTGTTCAAATAAGTTTTCAGATTTCCTATGTTTCTCCAGTCGAACAGCATCAGTGTATCCCAAATACCGCTCTTCATTTCCAAGCCGTCGGCAACAACATTTCCATCTTGATTTTGTTCAAGGTTAAGCATAACAATATCATCTGCTTCTGCAGGTGCATGAACAATTCTCAATGCCTTAACGATATTGTCTTTTCCGAGCACACCAAAACCGTTCGCAGTATCAAAATTGCAATATTCATCAACATATACGGTATCGCCATTCCAGTAGCTTGCTTGGGTACTATTGACTTTTGCAATCAGATCTGCGGCATTAAACCGTGCTACCTTTGTACCGTCTTCTAACGTTGTAATATCAGCAACATTAAATGATGTAAACGGATATAAAGTACTTTCCTGCCCTGCCTCATCGGTGTGAACAGTAGGCGTCGTCACACCAATTTCAGGGTTAGAATCGCCTGTATATCTCATTTCAACAATGGCGCCCTCTGTTTTGAGGAGGTTCTTGAAAATATCCAAGAAACCGTTTTCTGCCGTATAGTCCAGAAATGTCTTGTTGTCCCACGGATTCGCAACATCAATAGCAATGCCGTCGCCTATTGCTTCACCGTCAGGCACATACCTTTTTGCAAACTCAAATAATACCGGATAATCGGTAAATCCCGCCGCCTCAACGTGGACGTGCTCGATTAACCCCCCCGGTGAAATTTGAGATGATCAGCACCAATGCCAGTAAGACCGACATTACCTTCTTCCTCATTTCTCGTTCTTCCTTTCGCTGCGGCTTTGCCGCATAATATTATGAGGATAATATACCACTCCTAACCGCCTCCGTCAAGTTGTTTTGGTGATTTTCACGGCATTTCATCGTTTTTTACTAACGCGCTTTCCCCTAATTGTAACTTTTGACAATAACGGCAGTATTTTGCAGTTTAATTGACCTTTGCTCATATTCTTAACAAAAATATGATAATATGTCAGTTGCAATCTGCCGAAAATATGTTACAATGTTATTATAAATATTTGGATTGGAGCGATATTATGAGACACTACAGCATACTTCGCACGCTCGCCTGCCTGCTCGCCGCGGCATCGGCGGCCTTATTGCTCGCCTCCTGCGGCTCCGGAGCCGACCCTTGGGACGTTTCCCTCAGGCCGGAGGCCGAGCTTATTGCCGAAGACGCCGATAAGCCCCTCTTCACCAAGCTCGAATGGACGGGCAAACCGTTCTCGCGAGACGCCGAGGGGAATTTTATCAGCCAGAGCGACATCGTGAGGATAAACACCATAGGCTACCACAGCGTGGGCACTGCGGTGTATGACAGCGTGGAAAAAGCCCTCGAGGGCGCCCGCTCTTACGACAGGAGCGCTTCGGACTATTATAAGCTCCTCACCGGAGACGGCAACGTGTGGCAGCTCGCCGTATATAAGAATGTAGACGACGCTACCGCCGCGGGCGTATACGATGAATTCTACAAGCCTTCCTACGATATGTCGTCTGCGCCGGAATACGAGGGCGAACAGAAGATATATTCCTCCTCCAACGCCTACTACGGAGGCTTTAAAGACGTCACCCTGCCCGCCTCGTGGCAGACCCAGGGCTTCGACTTCCCTATCTACACCAACACCATCTACCCCTGGAACGACGGCGCCTACGGCACCGACCGCACCTATGTCCCGAATATACCCACAGTGGTGAACCCCGTCGGGTTCTACAGATATTCCTTTGACGTTGACCCGGAGTGGATATCTGAGCACCGCAGGGTATACATCTCGTTCGGCGGGGTGGAATCCTCGTATTACGTCTACGTCAACGGGCACGAAGTGGGCTACAGCGAAGACACCTTCGACGCGGCCGACTTCGACATCACCCCCTACCTTAACCCCGACGGAAAGGACAACCTCCTTGCAGTCGAGGTGCACCGCTGGTGCGACGGAAGCTACTTCGAGAATCAGGACTTTTTGAGGCTCGCCGGCATCTTCCGCGACGTTTATCTCTACTCCACCACCGGCGTGAGGATCTCGGACTACACCGTGGTCACCGACCTCGACAAGTCCTATAAAAACTCCGACCTTAATATCGACGTTGAAATATCGAACACCACCGTTTCGGATACCGCCGACGGCCTGACCGTTGACGTAAAGCTCTTTGACGCCGACAAAAACAACGTCTTCGATTCGAGCCCGATGAGAAAGGCCGTCCCGCAGACCGCTTCGGGCGAGACCGCTTCGGTGTCGCTCTCGAAAAAGGTCTCCTCTCCCCGCCTGTGGTCCGACGAAGACCCTTACCTCTACACCCTCGTGATATCGCTCTATGACGGCAGCGGAGCTTATTACGGAAGCATTTCGCAGCAGCTCGGCTTCAGGGAGCTCAGCTTTACTCCCACCGAGGGAACGTCGGAAAACGAGCTTTATTCGCAGGTCTTACTCAACGGCAAACCGCTTATGCTTAAAGGCGTAGACCGCCACGAAGTCAACCCCGAGACGGGGCGCTATCTGCCGCTCGAGCTCGAGGAAAAAGACATCAAAATAATGAAGAGCCTCAACATAAACGCCGTGAGAACTTCGCACTACCCCGACGACGAAAACTTCTACAATATGTGCGACAAATACGGCATACTCGTTATGGGCGAGTGCAACGTCGAGACCCACTATAACGTGAGCGGTCAGGACACCGAAACATACTTCTCGAACGTTGTCCGCGACAGGATAGAGGCTCACACCAGAGCTTACAAAAACAGGACATGCATTATAATCTGGTCGATGGGCAACGAGACCATCGGCGGCACAAATACCTTCCTCAACTGCATATCGGAGCTTAAGCAGCGTGACCCCACAAGGCCGATACACTTTGAGTCGCAGGGAAGCGGCGGCGGAGTGGATATTGCGAGCACGATGTATTCGCCGGTGAGCGACGTTGAGTGGCGCGGCACCTGGGAGAACCGCATGCCGTATCTTCTCTGCGAATACGCCCACGCTATGGGCAACTCCGTCGGCAACCTTTACGAATACTGGGAGCCGATAAGAAAGTATGACAACATCCTCGGCGGATTTATCTGGGACTTCGTTGACCAGGCCGTGTGGACGGAGATACCGAGCACTACAGGATACGACCACTACGGCAACGGGAAGTTCCTCGCCTACGGCGGCACTTGGGGAGACAATCCCAACAGCGGAGACTTCTGCCAGAACGGCATAATAAGCGCCGACCGCGAGATCCAGCCCGAAGCGCAGGAGGTAAAATACGTGTATCAGTCGGTGCGGTTCGACGCCGACCGCCTGAGCGATACAAACAAGACCGTCAGCGTTTACAACGAATTCCGCTTTACCGACCTTTCAAAATACGACTTCGGATATGAGCTTCTGAGAAACGGCGAGGTCGTTGACAGCGGCAGCTTCGAGCTCGAGTGCGCGCCGCTCGGGACCGTCGAGGTCGAGATACCCTATACCGTTGAAGATAAGCCCGACAGCGAATATCTTCTTACGGTCTACGCGGCCCTCAAGGAGGACAGCGGCTGGGCTGAAGCCGGCAGCAGGATAGCCTTCGGGCAGTTTGATATACGCTGCAAGTCAGACGAATCGGAGCCGGACACCTCAGCGATGCCCGAGCTTGAAGCTTCGGACGCCGACGGCTCGCTTACCGTTACCGCCAACGGCGGCAAGACGGTCATCGTGTTCGACAAGGCAAAGGGCGCGATAAGCTCGTTTACCGTGAACGGCGAAGAGATCTTTGAAAAGGGCCCCGTTCCGAACTACAAGCGCGCAAGGCTCTCGAACGACAACATAGGCACTCCTCTTGACAACGCGACGGTGAGCTCGGCCGAGACCTTTGAATATGAGCTCTCGGCCGATAAGAAGACCCTTACCGTTACCGAGCGCCTTAAGCTCTCGTCAAACGGCTCTTACGACAATATGACCTACACCGTTTACGGAAACGGCGCGGTAAACGTGAGCTGCAAGTCGGAATTCGGCTCCGACGTGACCGAGGTCTACAAATACGGCAACCTCATCACCCTGCCTTCCGACTACGAGCAGATGACCTATTACGGCAACGGCGCGGCGGATACCTACTGCGACCGCAAGCGCGGCGCTCCCGCGGGGATATATTCGCAGACGGTTACCGACAGCTTCTATCCTTACGGTAACCCGCAGGACACCGGCAACAAGACCGACGTGCGCTGGATAGAGCTGACCTCCGACGAAAAGAACACCGGCATACTCATCGCCTCAAAGGGCCTGCTCGAAGCCTCGGCGCTCCACTACAGCGTGAGCGACCTGTCAAACGCAAGATACCCATATCAGCTTCCGCGCGAGCCCGCTCACACCTATCTCAATATAGATTACGGTTCGAGGGGCACCGGCGGAGCCTCCTGCGGGCCGGAGCCTTTGAGTCAGTATAAAGTGGTGAGCACGAGCTTAGGCCTCAGCTATTCCTACACGATAGTTCCGTTCGACAAGAACGCCGACGACCCGCAGGCTCTCGCCGAGCTGTGGGTAACGGAAAAATAACAGCCTGACAGCATAAAAAGAGGGAGCGCTGCTCCCTCTTTTGTTTTATACTATTTTATTTTATATGTGAGGATATATCCGCCGGTGTTGTCGGGCGAGATTGTTGCCGACCTGTATTCCGCCGGAGCGGTAAAGCTTCCGCTCTGCCTTACGATGACGTATTCCCCGCTTTCGGCCTTCATATGCCGCGGCTTTCCGTCGGAGAGGAGCTCAAAATATTCCTCGAGCGCGAGCCCCGACTTCATTATATACTCCGCGTGCGGTTCTCCGACATATCTTATGTGCCAGGGCTCGTAGTCTATGCCGGTTATGTCCTTTTTGCCCATCGGGTAGCGGATTATAAAGCCGTAACGCCAACACTCGGAATTTACCCACTGCCCCGCCTTGGTCTCGACAAAGCCCATTCCGCCGTGATAGAGAACGTAAACGTCGAGCGCAAGACCGGCCTGGTGCTCGGAGGCGCCGACCTCCTGCGCAGCGTCGCCCTCTTCGGCCTCGGCTTCAAGCTGTTCCTCGGCGGTGCGGTATGCCGACGAAACATAGAGCTTTTCGGAGAACTTCTCCCTCACGGCTTCGGCAAGAGCCCTGTAACCCTCGGTGATGCAGCCGTTCATATACACGCCGCTGTCGTTATATTCGACCGCGTCGGCTGCAAATCCCTCGGGAAGAAGATGAGGGGTGTTAATCATCATTCCCGACTGGTCGAAAACCGCTCTCGGGTCTTGGGAGAGCTCTTCAAGCGTCGTCGGTTCCGTCTTGCCGGCGTATTCTTCAAATGCGATGTCCTCGTGAGGCGTCTTTGAAACGAGCGCGTAGTAATGCTCTTTTATAAGCCTGTAGGTGCCCTTGCCGAATAAGCTCGCCGCAAGCCCCACCCCCGCGATGAGCGCCGTTATCAGCACCACGCGGCCGAGCCTAAGTTTATGCCTCGGGCTGTGCTTCGTCTGCGGCGTCTGCGCTGTCGTGTTCATCTATAATCTCCTCCTCCGAAACTGCGGGCTCTGCGGCTTCCGATTCCTCCCGAACTTCGGGCTCATATTCCTCCGAACCAAACGGCCCGTCGCCGTAACCGTCGTCTGAAGAGAAGTCGCCCTCCATAATGTCCTCGTCGTTGGCCTTGGGGATAGTCAGCGAAACCTTGAAGAGGTCGCCGTCGATGTTTATCGCAAAGCCCACGCCCTGAAGGTCGCAGAGGCTTTTTGCTATCGAAAGGCCGAGGCCGCTGCCCTCGGTGTTGCGCGAACTGTCGCCCCTGACGAAGCGCTCGACGAGCTCGTCGCCCGACATTTTGAGCTCGCAGCTCGAAATGTTCCTAAAGCTTAGGGTTATCCAGGGGCCGTTTTGCTCGGCGGTTATATACACCCTCGTGTTGGGCAGGGAGTATTTGCAGATGTTCCCGCAGAGGTTGTCGAACACGCGCCACATCAGCCTGCCGTCGAGGTTGGCGATGAGCTTTTTATTCGGGACCCTTATCACCGTCTCGAGCTTGTGCTCCTCAAAGCGGGCGGCATATTCCGCTGCGGTCTGCGAGATGAGCAGGTTCACGTCGGTGCGGCTGAGGTTCACGGGAATGTTCCCGCTCGTGGCCTTTGAGACCTCAACGAGGTCCTCTATCAGCTTCTTCATCTTGGCCGCCTGACGCCTTAAAATGTCTATATGCTCCTTGGCCTCGGCGGGGTCGTCGTCTTTGGAAAGGATATCGACGTAGTTGACTATAGACGTAAGCGGGGTCTTGAGGTCGTGGGATACGTTGGTTATAAGCTCGGTTTTGAGCCGCTCGGAGCGCATGCGCTCATCGACGGCTTTTTTCACGCCCTCACCGACGTTTTCAAGGTCGTCGGCGCACTTTTTAAGGTCGCCCACAAGGCTGTCGCGGCTTATGTGGGAATCGAGCTCGCCGTTGGAAAGATTCTTGGCGTATTTGCGTATCCGGTTGAAGCCGCCCACCCACACGAGCATAACGCAGAGAATAACGATGTTTCCGATGACGACCGCAGCAAAAAGCGGGGCCATATCGAACTGGAACAGACTGACGCAGAGAAGGTCGTATGCCGAGATGAGAACGATGAGCAAAACCGCTTTCCAACCGACGAAAACATATCCGAACAGCTTTCCTATAAGCCTGCACAGCGCTATTGCCGCCCTGAATATCATTCCCACGGCGGTGTATTTCCAGAACACTCCGCACTTCAGTCGGGTGGCGAGAGTCATGACGGCGAGCACCGCGAACACGCTGAACCCCGCCGGCAGAAGCAGGAACATAGCGATATCGAATATCCGCTTGCTGAGCATCTTCACGATATATCCGGAATATACCAGCGATGCGTATTCCTCGCCGAGCCACCACAGGCCCACTCCCGCGCCCGCTGCAAAGAGCTCGAACGGTATCTTGTCGAACCATATCGGCGAGGGGGCGTCGGCTCCGGCTCTTCTGCCCGCCGCACAGCATAAATAAATGATAAGCACGGTAAACAGCAGCCCCGAAATTATCAGAACTGCGGGGTAATTGTCTGCGTATTTTATAACGGTGCGGGCGGTTATCGCGTCGATGAACTTGGTGTCAAGGTCGTCGGCAGATTTTAAAAGATACATATCGGCGTCGGCGTCCACCGAGGCTGCGGCGCAGGCGGTGCCTACGGCTCTTACGTCGATGGAAACAACTGAGTCGTAGTCCAGGAACAGCTCGGGTATGAGCGAGTTGAACTCCGAGTTGCCTATATCAGATCGTATCTGCCAGAGGTCGTAGTCATACATCACGCCGGGCATATAATCGCCGTTCCAGACTTCCGGATTCCAGCAGTCGGTGGGAGACAGGTTGTAATACTCTCTTGCATCGGTGCCGCCGTCCTCGGACTCGGTGAGTGGACCGCCGATGTCCGGAACGGCGATGTTTGAGGCGGCGTCGGCAGCGTCTAAATAGGTCGTTCCGAGGTTTTGCAGGGCGTTGAAGATCAGGCCGTTCACCCGCTCTTCTCCGTTTCCGCCGTAGTTTTTCTGCACAAGGCTCAGGGTTCCGGAGCGCACGGTGTCGTCGGGAAAGGCGACGGTATATGCCAAAAGGAGCACTCCGCTGAAATTGCGCGCTTCCGCCTCATAGCTGAGCCATTCCGCGGCGGAGGCAAAATCTCTTCCGAATCTCTTGACGAAATTTTCGGAGGAATTAGGGTCTATGCCGGTAAATTCAAGGGCGTAATTGTCGATAATGAGGGTGCTCGCGTCGTCCGGCTTTCTGCCGTAGGAATATATCTCTTTTCCGGAGGAGTCCTTTAACGAGACGTAGGCGTTGTTGCCGAGAAAGCTCTCGGCGCGCTCGTCGAGCAATTTTCTGTCGGTTATGCCGTCTTCGTCCAAGCCGACATATTGGCCGCTGAGCCCGATAAGCGTTCCACGAAGATTGACGTATGCCTGATTGTAGACGGCATCGCGCAGGAGCTTCTCGCCGTTGTCGAAATAGACGTCGTTGTGAAGACATATAATGCAGAGCGACGCGGTAAAATAGGCCGTGAAGAGACACAGCGCCGCCAGTATCACCGCCAAAGCCTTTATTCCCGCACGGTGCGTGAACGGCTTCCTCACCTTTTTGCTCATAAAAAGCCTCCCGTAAAACAGCGGACGATCACTTTTCGCCCTTGTCGAATTTGTATCCCCTGCCCCACACCACTTTAAGATAACGCGGTTCGGCGGGGTCAATCTCGATTTTTTCGCGAAGGTGCCGAATGTGGACGGCTATGGCGTTGTCCACCCCTATGGGGACGTTCCCCCACACCTTGCGGTATATCTCCGCCGGAGAAAAGACTATTCCGGCGTTAGACATAAGAAAATGAAGTATCTCGTATTCCTTCGCGGTGAGCTTTATCGGCTCGCCGTCAACGAAAGCCGTTCTGTCGTTGTCGTTTATCTCGACGCCGCCTATGCGCAGCGAATCGGGAGATTCGGGAACGCTCCCGAGCATAACGTAACGCCTTATGTGAGATTTCACGCGCGCTATCAGCTCTATGGGGTTGAAAGGCTTGGTTATGTAGTCGTCGGCGCCGAGATTAAGGCCCACTATCTTGTCAACGTCCTCAGACTTGGCAGTTAAAAAGATGACCGGAACGTTTGTGAACGACCTAAGCTCGCTTAAGGCCGATATGCCGTCAACCACGGGCATCATGATGTCCATAAGTACGCAGTGGATCTTTCGCGTCCGCAGGATCTCGAGTGCCTCGGAGCCGTTATACGCAGCGTATATCCCGTAGCCCTCCCCCTGAAGATAGATCTTAAGCGCCGAAACGATGTCGCGCTCGTCGTCGCAGATAAGAATGTTGTACACAGTGCTGCACTCCTTCGTCAAAAAATTGTATAAACCGCTTTTTCAGAATAAAAAGCCTGTATATATAATATCATGCCGATTATTAAGAAACAACCCCGAGATTCTTAAGAATTTATTAAATTTTTGGAAATAAAGAAAAAAAGTTTTCAAAAGGGCTTGCTTTTTGAAAACGAATCTGCTATAATATTGAGCGTTGTGAATACAGTTATGACACGGAGCAGTATCGAAGCGGTCATAACGAGCACGACTGGAAATCGTGTGACGGTGATAAGCCGTCCGAGAGTTCGAATCTCTCCTGCTCCGCCAAAGTAAGAGGGTATTGCGTAAGCGGTGCCCTCTTACTTTTTGTGGAGAAGTATCGGAGCGAACCGGCAAATGGTTGCGCGCAAGCGGAAGTATTTGCACCTTCAGACGGCGCAGCCGGATGAAGGATAGAATCCCACCTTTCCCCACCAATGTTGAAAGAAGTCGACTGTTTTACAACAGTTGACTTCTTTCTTTTTATGTGGTATAATTCGTATGAAAGATTATTGTATTTTATATGAATGGGATGGTCGTATGAAGAACTTAGATACAAAACGATTATTGTTAAGGCAGTGGAGCATTGAAGATATAGAGGATTTTCATGAACTTATGTGCAATCCAGCTTGTATGATCGGCGGTTGGAAGCCGTCTTCATGCAGAGAAGATTCGTTGAATATTCTAAAATCCTATATTGAAACTGACGGCATATTTGCCATTATTTTAAAAGAATGTGGGAAAGCTATCGGTTTCATCAAAATATATCCGGATAATAACCGGGGCAAATATTATGCAAAAATGATCAATTATCTTTTAAATGAAAACTTTTGGAATAACGGCTATATGACAGAAGCGGTTACGTGTATGGTGAGTTATGCATTTGAAGATTTAAATGTTGATTTATTATCTGCTTTTACAACACCCCAAAATACAAGTTCAAAATCAGTTCTTAAAAAAAGCGGTTTTATATACGAATTAACAATTGAAAACGGTTTTAAACGATATGATAATGAAATATTTGATTCTGTTATTTACTCAATCTCAAAGGAAGATTACTACAAAAAATAGCTGATTTAGGTGCTTGGGCATGGAATTGAACCAGAATTATCCAAGATATTGCTTTCACGGAAGACCGCCTATTGGAATCTGAACCCACGTGTCTAATTTGATTCCGACTTTGAAGCAGCTTGTCTGTAAGAATAATCAAGTGTTTCTTATTAAGTGCGAGGGTTCAAATCTCCTATCCGTAACCGCAAAAATATCTTTTTCATGTGGCTCTCACACGGCGTCGCAAGCTTCATATCGCTTGCGGCGCTTTCTTCATGCTTCGCATTTGAAATCGCCGCTTCACTCATTACGCTGCTCCGCCTCTTTCCCCAAAGCGCTGGCGTTTTGGGGGCCCCATTTGTCACTTAAGGTGCAAATGCTCAGGTTTCTCCGCAAAACCGGTCAACAAAAAATCCGCTTGCGCGGATTTTTTAATTGCTGATGTAACTTGCATTGCAATGCATACTACATCATAGGTACACACCGAAATGATGTCAAAAAGAGACAATCTATTTTCTGCCCTCTTTTGTGTCAAAAGTCCTCCGCTCGACATAGGCCATCATTGCGTTATTTACCGCCGCCGCGACGAACGGCGAGGGCAGCACGGCAAACGCCGTGATGACCGTAGCCCTGACGAGTCCCGAAAATACAAGGAGCACCAAAACCACGTCATAAAGCAGGACTCCGGCAATTACCGCAGGCAGATACCTCCTGCGCCAGCGCCGTCTGAAGTATTCCTGACGCTCTTTGAGCGTAAACGCGGAATCCTGCCAGGCCTCCCTCACGTTTTCATCGGCCTTTTCGCGAAATTCCGGCTCCGAAAGCCTTTCGCCGGCTATGAGCTCGTTTATCGTCACGCCGAGCTCCTTTGACAGCACCTCAAGAGACTCTATCGGCGGCATGTAGGTGCCGGTCTCCCAGCGCGAGACCGTCTTGTTGGTCGCGCCGACGAGCTCACCAAGCTGCTGCTGGGTAAGTCCCCTTTGATGCCGAAGCTCAGCTATAAACGCGCCTGTTTTTATCATATCCATAATCCTGCCTCCTTTTGGATAAGTATAGCATAAGCCGCGCGGAATGTCATCATCATAAAACGCGAATCGGAGGAAATGGGGGATTTTTGTTCCGAACACTTCAAGTCAGACACTATAAACACAAAAGTTTCATGTTCCCAAGCCTATTGCCATATTATAAACGCACCTGCGTAAAACAACGCAGGTGCGCTATTTTATCCCATTTTTTCGGCGGTAGTCGAGATAGCTCTCCAAAATTAGCGTTGCGGCGACGGTGTTAATGCCGTTGTTGATTGCGATGAATCTTACGTCATTCGCGGGAAAATACATTTCGGTGTACTTCGACCTCCAGATAATTCCTGCCGAGGCGGGACATATCCTTTACGATCACACAGTTTACCTTACCGTCGTCTATGTCGGAAATCATTCTCTGAAAGCTCGGACGGTTGAAGTTTGTGCCGCTGTATCCGTCGTCAACATACTCATCGACCACGGAAAAATGGTTATCTTTTGCGTATCTCTGGAGCATCTGTCTCTGCGTCAGTATGCTTGAGCTGTCGCCGGCAAGGTCGTCATCTCTTGAAAGCCTTAAATAAAGAGCTGCCTTTACATTTGTTGCAGAATTTGTCATTTTGTTACCTCC
>CANRLU010000034.1 GCA_947631535.1 uncultured Clostridia bacterium
TGCGAATCCGTCAAACTACCTTTCGCATATTTCTCACGGCACTTGCTGAGCCAAACGCCCAATTTGTAGCCGTCATCACATACATAGCTGAGCGGAGCGTCTGCCGTCCCATGCTTATCCGCGTACGCTTTAGCGTGATTAAACCCATTCTCCCAAGCAATGTCATTCTTCGACTGCCACCTCATTCCGAGGGCGTTAAGCCGGGCTATTTGTTCCTCGCTAAGCGTACCACGTCTGCCAGGTGCGCCGTGATACATCTTCCTAAGGTCCGCAAGCCAGTTATAAAGCTTCACGCCGTTCTGTATACAACTGTGAGGTACGTTTAAATCGCCGTGTTGAGCATAATAGTCCGCTGCTGCTTGATAGTTCCTCTCCCAGAGGTAGTCAACGTTGTCCCAGATGATTCCGAGACGCTCGAGTTCTTTCTCGCGATCTGGTGTAAAGTAATCACTGCGAATACCGCTGGCGTGATACCTTCTTATACGCGCAAGCCACTTTCCGAGCTCGACGCCGTTATACACGAGGTCACTCGGCACCTTGAGCGGGTTTCCGTCCTCGACATACTGCTTGTACGCGCCGAAGTTTTTGTTCCACGAAATGTCATCGAGGCTCTCCCAACGCATACCGATCTCGTCCAAGAGGGCAATCTGAGAATCCGTCAAAAGCCCCTTTTCGTGGTTCTTGCGCTGAGTGCTCAGCCAACTGCTTAACATGGTATTGGTATTTTTCTGAATAGTGAGGCTCCCATGCTCAATGTAATACTGTTTCGCCTCGTCGTACATATAGTCCCACGTCGCGCTGAGCGTCTTCTCGAGGTCGTTGAAAAGCCTCAGGCAGTCCTTAACTTCATCAATGATTTGGAAGTTCTCGGTCACGATCTTGTCCGGCTCGTCGCTGTAGCGGTAATAGGTAATCGCGACCTGCATTTCTTCTTTGATAATGTCGATGCTGTAGAGGTTTTCGATATTATTTACGACGTCGAAAATGACAGGAATTTTCTTTCTGTTTGCGGACAGCGCGCGCCCGATCTGCTGCTTATATACGATTGGCGAGACGGTCGGACGGAACAGGATCACGCCGTCAACGTCATCAACGTGAATACCCTCGTTGAGCGCGTCGATACAGTAAAGCAGGCGCAGGTGATCTGTATTTTCATCATTAGTAAAGTCAATAAAGGATTGACTTGAGGTCGGGTCGCCGGAATATACCGAATAGATTTTCGGATTCTTGTCTACCTTTGCGAACCATTCGGAGGATAGTGCCATACATTCGCGCATAGCCTCAAAATTGGAGCAAAATACGATGTATTTGCCCGTCTTCTCGGTCATATGCTTGCGGAAGACCTCGTCTAAGCCGTCTGCCTTTTCGAGAGCTCTGCGAAGCTTTTCAAGATACTCTCCCGCCTCGTCGCGGAGGCGTTTGTTATGCGAGCGCCCGATTTTTTGCTCATACTTTTCGAGCTCGTCGCGGTAGGAGTAGACCGACATGATGTATTTCGGTGGGTTGAGGATTCCGCGAACGATTGCTTCACCCAATGTCATTCGGCTTGCGACGTTGCCGTCGAAGAGTTCGGCAGCCATGTCTCGCTGATTGTCGAGATACCTTATATTAGTTGCCGAGAGACCGAGCATAGGGACGCTCGGATATTTGGCAAACAATTTCAGGACTGCTTCGTTCCAAGTTTCAGCGCCTGCACGGTGATATTCGTCGCAGATGAGGTAGTCGGGTTTGAGCGCCGAAAGCTCATCATCAGTAAGCAAAGTGAGCTTTTTATAGGTCATAAAGGTGATATTCTTGGGAACGTCAGCACCGGTCTTTGCGAGGTTCTCTATCTGGGTTTTGAAAATGTACTCAGACGGAGATAGCCAAAGAAACTTATTCTCTGGGTTGTCCTCGCAGAGCTTGAAGCCGATGAAGCTTTTGCCGGTGCCGGTAGGGTGGATTATTGCGGCTTTGCCGGTTGATGAGAGCATAGCAACGGCGGAATCGTATGCCGTCTGATTGTGTTTGAACAGCTCGATTGCCATATCCGTCACCCCCGTACAACAACAGCGCCCCCAATGAAAGCGAACCCGCATTCATAAACGAGAGCGTGCCAAAAAACGGCTGTTTTAAAGCCTTTTTGCCTATCCTTTTACTCTCATTCCAACGGTTTTCGCTTTTCGCAAAGTTAGTACATTTGCGAAAAGTAAGAAAAAGAGTCCAAAAAAGCACAAAAAAGCCGCCTTTTTGATACTTTCGTATCTCAAAGACGGCTTTGACACACTTTTTGACTGCGGAGAAAATGCGGATAAATTTTTAAAAACCTGCTCAAAATGTTTATTGAAGCGGTTCCAAACGATTCAAAATTGACTAAAAATCTGACTGCGGAGAAGCAAAAAAGCGCTCATTTTGGGTTATATTTGATTATTTTCCGGCATTTTGTTCGTATATTTTTGCTGAATTTTTAGAAATTTCAACAAAGCTATTGCTTTTTCTTTGGTGATGTGTTATAATTCTCTCAGGATTTGACCCTTTCGCAAATGTACTAACTTTGCGAAAGGGTTTCTCTTTTTTGCTATGAATAGAGCACAAAAAATCCTGCCGATTCTCCTCTTGAATAGTTTAATATGCACAGAAAATTTATATTGTATCTCTAAAACGGTGCCATATAACTATGGAACGGGAGTATCAGGCTTTCTGCGACTGCTGCAGGCAGGCGCTGATTTGGGCGAGCTTCTCAAGAGCAAGGTTATTAACTGAAGATTTCTGCTTTAGGGTAGTGAGTGCTTGCTGCGCAATTTTGGGGATTGGGCGATATAAAACGTAAAAGAGCCCGACAGATACCGCTAAGGTATCGACAGAGCTTTTAAGTGCTGATTTCGACACTTTTTGATACATAAATTCGTTTTCAGACAACCAATGAAATCCCCACCCCCAAGCCTCTGAGCGTAGATTTTACCCGATTTTTGACACATATTGCGACGGCAAATTGGCTCTTACCCATTTTTAGAGTAAGAGTTGAGTTGTATTATTTAGATGTAATGTTAGCGTGGGAACGAGTTGCGGGTCTTTAAGTGCGGTGAACCCCCGGCGAGGGTAATGCGGCGTCAAACGTTTGCACACGCTGTACTGCCTGCACGCCGCAACTGTCGTTCGCTTCGCTCTCGACCCAACTGAGCTGCGCTTCGACCCCGCGAGCCGAGATATGCGATTATTTCTCCGCAAGCACGAGCGGGCGGAACCATATATGCCCGCGAAGTGCGAGCGGTAAGAAATAACGCCTATCTTTTTGAAAAAGGCTCGACCGAAAACTTTTAGGTCTTTTTAAAATCTGGAAATTCTGCTTTCATTGAAACTTATTATTTCTTTTTTACCGCGATTATAACCGCTATAACCGCCGCAGCGATTATTACGGCCCCGACCGCGATAACGGCTGTCACCACGGGGTCACCGCCGCCCGAGCTCTCGACGCTCTCCTCGGCCGCCGGAGCGTAGTCCGGATCGGGCTCAAGGTCGAAAACTATCGTCGTCAGGCTCCTTGCGGGCAGTGTCTCGCTCATAACGCACTCGCCGAGGTCCTTAAGATATTCGTTCTGGAAATTGTTTTCTCCCTCGGTTGACTGATACACCTTGGAACCGAGAACTTTGCTGTCGCCGAGATCTAAATCGAGCTTCTCGGGCTCTTCGGCGGGGTTCATTATCACGGTCACAAGCTTAGAGCCGTCGGGCGAGCGGAACGCCGCCACCTTGCTGTTATACTCCCCGCTCGTATCTACTCTTAAATATCCCCTCTTTATAAACGAGGAGAAATGCTCCATCATATAGAAGCAGCCGTTGCGCTTGAGCTCGCTGTCTGTCCCCGATGCCTCTATCAGACACTCGCCCTCGTCAAAGGCCCAGATGCCGTTCCAGTAGAGATAGGCGTTGAGGTCCTCCTCGGTCAGCATATCTATGATTATCTCGGCATTGGTGAAGTAGTCGCTCGAGCACCACTCCGTCTGCCACTTCTTATATTCGGGGTACTCCTCGCCGACGGCGGCAAAGGTCTCGGGCATGGTATTTGTGCCGTAAATGTGGAAGCCTATCGTCTTCATAATGTCGGGGCGGGCTTCGATAAGCGGGTCGAGGTAGGGCTTAAGCTTGTCGAGCGAGCCGTTCATCACTTCGGTGCCGATTATCTCGGGTGCGCCGTCGCCGAATTCGCGTTCAAAGGCGTCGTAAATCGCTATATACTGCTTCCAGTAGGCGGGGTGACAGTCGGTCTCCTCGGGGCCGAAATAGAAGCTTGCATATTCCTCCGGCTCCTTCCAGGGCTGATAATCCCTTATCTGCCACTCAACCTCGTTTGCAAAGCTGAAATAATCGACGGGTATGCCGGCGTCCTCGAAGTCCTTTATGACCTGAACGCAGTGCTCCGCGAAGACGTCGTACATAAATTCGCCGTTTTCGTCCTTTTTTAGGACGTAGTGCGCCTTGCCGCTGTCTTCGAAATCTACGGTGAACTCGCTGTAGTCCTCGTTGATGACGTATGCCCCGCAGTGGGTGATTAGAACGAGCGGATCGACCCCGCGCTCAACGGCGGCGTCGTAAACGAGCTTGCAGTTTTCTATCGTGGTGGGGCCGCTGTTGTCGGGCTTGGGGTAGATGAACCGCAGGATATTAAAGCCGGCGTCGGAAAAAGTCCAGTCGTAGGCCTCTTCGGCGCGGCTGTTTTTCGTGAGGCGGTCAAGATACCACGTATAGGCGGCGCCGAAGCCGTCGATGGTCTGGTGGGTCTTTTTCATATCGATTTTGACGGTGCTTCCTGCGGCGGACGAGCCCACACAGAGACTCAGAGCAAAAACGAGCGTGAAAATAAATGACAGCAGCCTTTTCATATTCGGTCTCCTTTTCGGTTATTATATAACTATATTTATACGATACAATAGCCAAAGCCTTTTGTCAATCACAATATTTTAAGATTATATCAATATTTTAAACTCGTTGGCAGGGAGCGGAAAGGGAGATTTTATTTCGGAATATCGCTTCCGCAGGAGGAGAAATTTTCGGCGGGGCTGATTCACACACCTTCCCTCAACGGTGGGGCAGTGACTTCGCCCCGCCGCCCTGCTTTGATTGACATATTCCGCCGTTTGTGATATACTTAGAGGGATTTTTTGCGGGTATTTCCGCGGAAACGGGGCGAAAATTCTTGTCGGTACTGAGAAAAACAGTTATTGCGATAGCGGCTGCGGCGATTCTGACGTCGGGCTGCTCGTTTGCCGATGTTTCGGTCACAAACGGCACCACCGCACATCAAAGCGTCACCGCTCCTTCCGAGACTTCCGAGGCAAAAACCAAAGCCCCTGCTCCGTCTTCGGAAACTTCCCCCGCAGGCACCGCTCCGACGGTATCGGCATCAGAGCCGACTGCCGCGGATACGGCCGCACCTCCCGAAACCTCAGCGGAGACCTCCGCAAAAGAAACCGCTCCCGAAAAGACGGCTACGAAAGAGACGGCCTCCGAAAGTCCGAAGGCTTCAACAGCGGCGTCAACGGAAGCTCCGCGCAAGGAGGACTTTGCAAAAACCGTCACCGTTAGCTTTGAGGCCACTGACGACGTTCTTATAAACGGCGGAAAGGGCTTTGTGTATTACGGCGGCAGCAGCAAAGAGGCAGACGAACTGTCGTACCTGTTTTACACGGGCTACACGAGGTTCAACTGGGCGGATATAGAACCGGAAGAGGGTAAATACGATTTCGGGCCGATAGATGAGCTTCTGGAATATTACTCGGGCATCGGGAAAAAGTTCGCGTTCGGCGTTATGTGCTGCAACTCGTCGTCTTCAAAGGAATATGTCACGCCGAAGTTCGTCTTTGACGACGGCGCAAAATACGAGATATCAAGAAAATCCGACGGCAAAATACAGTATATCCCGAACTGGGAAGACGGGGTGTTTTTAAAGCATCTTGACAGATTGGTCAAAGCGCTCGGCGAAAGGTATGACGGCAACGAAAACATAGCCTTTATAGACATTCGCTCCTACGGCAACTGGGGTGAACAGCATCTGTTCGGGCTCGACGTTGACGAAAACTATTCCTGGGCCGACAGGATAGAGCCGGAATTTTTGCTTGAAAACTATATAAAACCCTATGAAGAAGCCTTTCCGAACACGCTCCTCGTAAACCCGATAGGGCACGAATCGCTGCACGAGTCGTACGGACAGCTCATAGACGACGGGATTGCTCTGAGGCGCGACGGCATCGTGAAATACACCGACGGCCTCGACGTGTGCGCGAAGGCTTACGGAAAGGTACCCGTTGTATTCGAATTTTCCGACAAGTATTCTCACTTCACAGAGGACGGAATGAGCAATTCCGAGTTTAACGGAAGGCTCGAAGAGGCAATAGAAGAGGCCAAGCCCACGTATATCGAGCTCGATACGGAGTGGTACGAAGAAAACAGGGAGTATTGCGAAGAGCTCGCGAACAGAATGGGGTATTATTTCAGGCTGAAGCGGGCGGAGTATTACCCGAGCATAAAACGCGGCTCCGAAACGAGGCTTGAGCTTTGCTTTGCAAACGACGGCACCGCGCCGATATATTCTCCCTGCAGCGTGTTTATAGGCCTGCTCGGCGAAAACGGCGAGCTCTTGGAAAAATACCCGACCGACATCGACCCCAAGGACTGGCAGCCCGCAGCCTCGAGCGACGAATCGGTGCGGTTCACAGTGGGAAGCGGCGTGAGCGCGGGGAAATATTATCTTGCCGTCGGGCTTTTTGAAGACGAAGACGGCGAGCCCTCCTATCTTCTCGGCAACGAGGGCAGGGCCGAAAACAGCCGATGGTATATCATCGGCAGCGTGAGCGTTTACTGACAGTCGGGAAGGACGACGTCATTAACTTCGGAACAGTGATCGCCGCCCACCGAGGGAGCGGTATCTGCGGAAAGTGAGGAATATATTTGGAAGCAGCCAAAGGCCGGCTCGGGAAATACATAGTTACCGACGGGAAGTTTTATAAAAGCGCTCTGATGCTTATTATTCCGGTTCTGTTTCAGAACCTTATAAATCAGGGCGTTAATATGATGGACACCATTATGGTGGGCCGGCTCGGAGAAGTCTCTATTTCGGCATCTTCGCTGGCAAATCAGTATTACGCCATCTATAACATTATGTGTATGGGAATAAGCGCGGCGGGACTCGTGCTCGCCTCGCAATACTGGGGCACAAACGAGCCCGTGACAGTCCGCCGAACGTTCGATCTCTCTATGCAGATAGTGATAGTCATGGGGAGCATTTTCGCCGTTGTGACCGCGCTGTTCCCGCAAAAGATAATGTCGCTCTATATCCCCGACCCCGAAGTCATCGCGGAGGGAGCAAAATATCTTCGGGTCACGGCGCTCATCTTTCTTCCCCACGGCATAAGCCTCGTTATGAGCAACATAATCCGCGCCGTCGGGAACGCACGCCTCGGGCTCGTCATATCCTGCATATCGTTTGTCGTGAACATCGGCTGCAACTATATCTTCATCTTCGGAGTGCCGTTCATAGGACTGCCCGCGCTCGGAGTGACCGGCGCCGCGCTCGGAACGCTCTGCGCAAGGATAGTCGAGCTCATAGTTTGCGTGGTTTATATGCTCAAATTTGAAAAACAGCTCCGCTACCGCCCGAAAGGACTGATAAAGCTTCCTTCAAGAGGACTCGTCGGGGAGTTTATCCGGCTCGGTCTTCCCGCGATAATCTCCGACACCCTTTTGGGCGTCGCCGCGACCGTTATATCTATGATCCTCGGCAGAATGGGCAAAGAGGCCGCAAGCGCCTATGCGATAGTCGTGGTGCTCGAACGGCTCTGCACCGTCGCCACGGGAGGAATAGCGAGCGCGGCGGGAGTGATGATAGGTCAGACGGTCGGCAGGGGCGAATATGAGCGCGCACACCGCGAGGGGCGCTCTTTCCTGCTGATAAGCATAGGAATAGGCATAGTGGCTTCGGTGCTCGTGAGATTTGCCGGCGTGTGGTCGATTGGGCTTTATGAAATAACCGACGATACCCGCCAAATCGCAGTGTCAATGATGAGCGCGAGCGCGATAATAGTGTTCTTCCAGGCGATACAGAGCGCGCTGTCAAAGGGGATACTCCGCGGCGGCGGAGACACCAAATTCCTTATGATCGCCGACGTTATATTCCAGTGGGTGGCGTCTATCCCCTTGGGATACGTCCTCGGGCTTCTTTTGGACGTTCCGCCGTTCTGGGTGCTCATCGCTTTAAGGATAGACTACATAATAAAATCGGTGTGGCTGACCGTCCGCCTCGGCGGCAAAAAATGGATACACAAGGCAAAGTCGGTGTAGGCTGTTCTGTCGCAAAAACGGCTTATTTGTAGAAAATGAGGCTAAATTGATTTTTTCTATCATAAAATTTCGTCATTATGACTATTTACAAATGCGAATTTTTGTGTATAATAGTGAGTAGAAAAGCAAAGAGCTTTTCGATGACCTACCGATATCCTCATAATATAATGTTCCAAGTAAATGGCGGAGTAAGAGAGCGTTTTCGTTCTCTTATTTCGCTTTTATGGGGGTCGCGGCAAGTTTGCGGCGGCTGCGCGACCTTTATTTTCCCCTCAGACCGAGGGGGATTTTTTTCGGCTCGCCGCAAGAAAACCGATCTGCCCCTCGGCGCGGTCATACTGCCGGTTTATCCTCCTGATTGGATACTTCCCCAATTATTGACATTTTCCGCACATTTGCTATAATATAATTACCACCTTCTGAAAACCGGAAAAACGGAGGAAAATTTATGAACAAGATCATTCGGCGGGTATTCACGGTGCTGCCTGCGGTGCTGCTGCAATGCCTTTGGCTATTCATTCTTTTTAGATGGCTCGCGCCGTGGGCCGCGATAATCAACGGAGTGCTTTCGGTGCTGTCGCTGCTGTTTGTCCTCTACCTCATCACCAAGCAGGACGAAAGCACCTACAAAATACTTTGGCTCCTCGTGATACTCATCTTCCCGCTACCGGGTGCGCTTTTATATCTCATCTTCGGCAACAAGCGCACCACCCGTCCTTTAAAGAAAATGCTCGAAAAGTCGCCGCTGCCCGAAGACTCAAGCGACGTTTCGGCGGTGTCGGAGAGCTTGCGCAACGAAAACGAGCGCCTCGCCCAGACCTTTAAGTGGGTCGAAAACAAAACCGGATTCCTGCCGCACGTAAACCGCGATGCGAAGTATTATCCCCTCGGCGACGACATGTTCCCCGATATGCTCGCCGAGCTCAAAAAGGCGGAAAAATTTATCTTTGTCGAATATTTCATCATCGAAAACGGCCTTATGTGGGATTCTATGGTGGATATCCTCGCAGAAAAGGCTGCTGCCGGAGTTGACGTAAGAGTCATGTATGACGACCTCGGGAGCATCTCGACATACACCAAAAAAGACGCCGCCGAGCTCAAAAAGAAGGGCATACGCTGCACCGCCTTTAACCCGCTCGTGACGGTAAAAGGCACACTCAACTGCCGCGACCACCGCAAAATGCTTATAATCGACGGCAGGGTGGCGTTCAGCGGCGGCGTGAACCTGGCGGACGAATACATCAACCATATCGAAAAGCACGGCCACTGGAAAGACATCGGCTTTAAGCTCACCGGCGAGGCCGTTGGCAACTATGTGAGAATGTTCGTGCAGTTCTGGAACGCTTTTGCTTCGGACGAGCATATCCCCGAGAGCTTCCTGCCCGCGCCCGTCGTTTCCGACGGCGCCGCCATAGACGGATATATCCTGAGCTATTACGACTCTCCGCTCAGGCAGGAGGCTGTCTCGAACGAGCTTTACGTTGACCTTCTCTCGCAGGCAAAAAAGACCGCCTGGTTCTTCACGCCCTACCTTATGCCCGGCAACGCCCTGCTCGACGCCTTTGTGAGGGCCGCCCGCAGAGGTGTGGACGTGAGGATAATAATGCCCGGCGTGCCCGACAAAAAGCTCGTATACAGAATGTCGCGTAGCTTCTACAGGGTGCTTCTTGAGGCGGGAGTAAAGATCTACGAATACACCCCGGGATTCGTTCACGCAAAGGCCTGCGTTATCGACAGCGAAGTCGGAACCGTGGGAACGGTAAACCTCGACTACCGCAGTCTGTTCCTGCATTTCGAGAACAACTCGCTCTTCTTCCGCGCCTCGCTGCTCGACAGCCTTAAGGAGGATTTCCTTGCGACGCAGGAAAAATGCGTTGAGCGCACCCTCGACAACGTGGGAATGAGCTTCGGAAAGTGGCTCGTTGACGGGGTTTTGAGGATATTCGCCCCGCTTTGCTGATACGGCACATAAATAAATAAAAAATAAGCAGAGACCGCATAGAAAGGTCTCTGCTTTTTTGAAAAACAGCAGTAAATTTTAGAACACAAAGCTTTTTCCGCCGCGCGTTCCCCTCTTCCGGATTGACAACCCGAAAAATTTAATATATAATGAAGAAAAATGAAAACACCGCAAAGGAGCTGGTATTTTGGACGTCAATACCTCCGCGGCATACGCCGAGATCCTCCGCGAGGAGCTCGTTCCCGCTATGGGCTGCACCGAGCCGATAGCAGTGGCTTATTCCGCCGCAGTCGCCCGAAGCGTTCTCGGCGCGATCCCCGATTCGGTATCGCTAAAGGTCAGCGGGAGCATCATAAAAAACGTGAAGAGCGTTATAGTTCCGCACACCGGCTCGCGGAAGGGCCTCGCCACCGCAGCCGCCGCCGGCATATGCTTCGGCAGGGAGGACAAAGAGCTCGAAGTCCTCTCGGAAGCTTCGGAGGAAGACATCGAAAAGCTCGACGGCTACATTTCTTCCGCCGAAATCACCGTTGAACGCGCCGATTCCGACTGCGCGTTCGATATCCAAACGGAGGTAAGGCGCGGGGAAGACTCCGCGTTCGTCCGCATAGCCGGTCATCACACAAATATCGTAAAGATATGCAAAAACGGCAGCGTTATTTTTGAAAAGCCCTTTTCCGAGAACAACATTCGCAGGTCGGAGAACCGCAAGCTCCTGAATATAAAAGACATCGTCGAATATGCCGACAGCGCGGATACCGACGGGATTAAGGATATCCTTGAGCGGCAGATAAATTACAATATGCGGATAGCCGAGGAGGGAATGAGGGGCAGCTACGGCGCAGGCATCGGAAAGATACTGCTGCGCTCCTACGGAAACAGCGTCCAGAACCGCGCAAAAGCCTGGGCTGCGGCCGGCTCCGACGCAAGAATGAACGGCTGCGAGCTCCCCGTCGTAATAAACTCGGGCAGCGGCAACCAGGGTATGACGGCTTCGATTCCCGTTATCATATACGCCCGCGAGTGCTGCGTTTCGCAGGAGCTTTTATTGAGAGCTCTTATCGTCTCGAACCTCGTGACCGTGAGGCTTAAGGACGGCATAGGCAGCCTTTCGGCCTACTGCGGCGCCACGAGTGCAGGTGCAGGGGCGGGCGCCGGAATATGCTATCTTTACGGCGGGAGATACGAGCAGATCGCTCACACCGTGGTGAACGCCCTCGCGATAAACTCGGGAATGATATGCGACGGCGCAAAGGCGAGCTGCGCGGCAAAAATAGCTTCGGCGGTAGAGGCGGGACTGCTCGGCTGGCAGATGACCCAGCACGACAGCGAGTTCCACGGGGGCGACGGGATAGTTGCCAAGGGCGTTGAAAGCACCATCGACGCCGTGAGCAGGATAGCCCGCGACGGTATGCGCACCACCGACGCAGAGATATTAAGGTTTATGCTGCAAAATTAAAGCATTATAAAGCGCGGGGCTTCCTTTGTTTCGGAAGCCCCGTATTTTTTATTCTACCGTAACTTTTATCTTTACTTCCTCTTTTCCCTCGGGGAAGTCCTGCTCGCTCGACATATAAAGTATCGGCACGCCGTCGGCGCCGAAGTGGACTCTTCTTATGCCTGGGCCTATCGACCTGCTCTCGGGCGAAGTTACGCCGTGATAGGTGATATAGGTGTCGCCGTATTCGTCGGTAAAGAAGGCATTGTGACCGCAGCCGTATTCCCCCGCGACAAAGTTCGAGGCAAGAGCCGGAGCGCTCGGGATATCCCAGTTGGAGACGTCGCAGAGGTCGTCGTTTACATCGGCCGTCAGAACGCCGACGACGTAGGTCTGCCCTCTCGCGTCGCCGCCGGAGTAGGCAAGATATACCTTGTCTTCGGTCACAAGGGCATAGGGGCCCTCGTTATTGTCGGTGCCGTTGTTGTTTTCCCAGCCGTAAACGGGGCGCGTGAGGAGCTGCGGGAAGCTCTTGAGCTGCCAGGGCTTATCGGGGTCGGTCTCGGCTATCATAAGCATAGAGCCGCTGTCGGTCCCCGCCCAGGTCCTGAACGACCACACAAGGTAGCTCCTTCCGCCCGCGTCGAAGCAGTTCATATCGAGGGTGATGCCGTTCTTGCCGTCGCCGAGGGGGTTCTCGCCGAGGTTTCTGCCGTCGGGCATAACGCACCTGCGGGGTATGCTCCAGGCCTCGGGGTCGAGCAGGTCTCCGCCGTCCTCAAGGGTCATGACGTAGCACTGCGGGTCGAAGCCGGTGCCGACTGTCAGCGCGCAGAAAATTCGCATCTTCCCGCCGACGATATGAAATTCCGGCGCCCAGAAGGTGTTTTTGAAAACGGTGGTGTCTGCCTCAAGTATTACCTGACGCCTTGCGCCCTCTTCAAACAGAGCTTCGGGGGTGTCGGCCTCCCTGATTTCAAACGAAGTGTCGCCGTTGGCGTCGTTGGTGGCTATCCAGTAGTATTTGCCGTTGTAATAGGTTATCACGGGGTCGGCCCAAGGGTGATTCTCAACGGGAAAGTCGAACCGGCGGACGGCTATCCTGCCCTTTACGGTGTATTTTCCCGGCTTCGAGAAGTCAACTCCGTCAAGGTCCCAGTCGATATGCTTATTGTGCACCGAGCCGTCGGTATAGGTGACGGCGGCGGTAACGGCTTCAAGCTCCTCGCGGCTGCTCACGGTGACCTCTTTCGGCACCTCGACCGACTCAAACTCGACGGTTATGTTGTTGTCTATAAGCTTCTGAGCGGTTTCGTCGGGTATCGGGACAGAAACGGCGCTCTCTATAAAGTCAAGGCTCTCGGAAGGCTCAAATACCTCGGAGGCGGCGCTCTTTTTGGACTCCTCTTTGCCGGTATAGCGGCTCTTAGTGACTTCGGGCTCGGTAAACGATATAAAGTCCTTGGTAGTCCAGCGGACGTAATTTCCGGTCTCGCGCTGCGGGAAATCTCCGTTTCCGAGATTGGTGCGCTTTATCTCCTTGGCGGTGATGATGTATTCACCGTCGAGCAATATTATCTCGATGTCCTTGGCGCCCATCGAAATTATGCCGTTTTCCTCGCTGAATTCACACTTCGCAAAGAGCTTGCCGTAGTTGTGATAGAGCGTCTGAACGTTCTTGCCGGAGCTGTCGGCAACGGCGAAGTGGACGCTGTGGCCCAAAAACTCGGAGTAATCGGCGGCGGGCTTTCGGGTGTAGGCAATTATGCGGCAGTCCGAGGCAGAGAGCTCGGCGGGCTTTTCTGCCCCGCAGGAAGCCGTGAACAGCATCGCTCCGCACATAAAAGCGGTCATAAGTTTTTTCATAAAATTCTCCTTTCGGCTTATCAATAGTCATCTAAAAACGAGTGCTCCCCGCCGTTATATTTGAGTCCCGGGAAGGTCTCGGTGCAGACGGCGTGGATACTGTTAAAGATGCTTTTTTCAACGTTGGGATTGTCTTTTTTGAGGCTTTTTATCAGAGCTTTTACCTCTTGGCGCTTAGAATTGCCTACGCCGTCGCCGCTCTCGTGAATCCTCTCGGTGAATCGGCAGGCGCACTGCAAAAATTCAAGGCCGTTATAGCGCTTCCAGGCGATTATGTCGTCCTCGCGGACGCAATAGAGCGGGCGGATAAGCTCCATTCCATCAAAGTTGCGGCTTTTGAGCTTCGGCATCATTCCCTGGAGCTGCGAGCTGTATAACATTCCCAAAAGCGTGGTCTCGATGACGTCGTTCATATGGTGTCCGAGAGCTATTTTGTTGCAGCCGCGGAGCTTGGCGTTGTTATAGAGATATCCCCTTCTCATTCTCGCGCAGAGGTAACAGGGCGATTCCTCCACCCTGTCCGCCACGGCGAATATATTGCTTTCAAAAATCTCGATCGGGATATTGAGGAGCGCGGCGTTGTCCTCGATCTTACGGCGGTTGGCGGGGTTATAACCGGGGTCCATCACGAGATATACAAGCTCAAACGGCACTTCGCTGAACCTTTGGAGCATCTGCATCATTTTGGCCATAAGCATCGAATCCTTGCCGCCCGAGATGCACACGGCAATGCGGTCGCCCTCCGAAATGAGCCTGTAGCGCTTTACCGCCTCGATAAAAGGCGCCCAAAGCTCGCTTCGGTATTTTTTGACTATGCTGCGCTCTACAAGCTGATAAGGCTGCAATTCCCTGCTCATTTTTACCTCGCTGTATCTTCGTTCTGCTGTGATAATTATATAGGGGCGCGGGGAGAATGTCAAGAGAAATCGGGGGGCAGTAAAATGCAAAGCTTAAATTGTTTCGGCCGGACCTTCTGCCAGCGGTATCAGAATCTCCGCCGTGAACGCTCCGTCCTCCGAGTTGCATAAGACGTATCCCCCGAGGCGGCTGACAATAGTATCTATCCGCTCCAGACCGAGACCGTGGTCTCTGCCCTTGGTGCTCTCGTATCTGCCGAAGTGCTTTTTAAGCTTCTTCGCGGCGGTGAAGTTAGTGAACGAAATGTAAAGCTGCTCCGCCTCCTTGACCTCCATATAAACGCGGATCTGCCGCTCGTTTTCGGGGAGCTTTAAGCTCGCCTCTATCGCGTTGTCGAAGAGATTACCTATCACCGAGCAGAGCTCAAGTTCGGATATCCCGAGTACGCAGGAGATATTCGCGTCGGCTTTGACCTCTATCTTCTTGTCACGCGCGAGGGTTATCTTAGAGTTCAAAATCGCGTCGGTCATAGGGTTGCCGGTCTTGATGACGGTGTCTACGGTCTTTAAATCGTTGTCGAGCATATCAAGATAGCGCAGCACCGCCGGCATATCGCCGCTGAGTGCGTGCGCTTTCATCGCCTGAATGTGGTTTCGGTAATCGTGCCGCCAGCCCCGCATTTTGCGGTACATCGACTCTACCTCGGCATAGTGGGTCTTTATGAGCTCCTGCTGATATGCGGCTATACGGCGGTTAGTGCGGCTGCTTAAACGCTTCATACTGTCCTCATTTCATATCTATTATCGCGCGGTTGACCGCATCAAACGCCGCACGGGGTATCGGGATGACCTCGCCCGACTTCAGCTCGATTTCGGTCCTGCTGACCCTGCGTATCCAAAGAAGATTTATTATAAACGACCGCCCGACCTTTATAAACCTGCCGTCGAGCGACTCCAAGAAGTCGCTCAGCGTTCGGCGGACGGTATACTCGCGCTCAGCGTGGACTACGGCGTAATTCTTCCGCGACTCTATATACCTGACGTCGTAAAGCGGCAGGACTTCGGTGCCGTCAGGCGTTTCGAGCGTTATTTTGCGGCAGTCCCGCCTGACACGCTCGGCAGCCTTATCGAGCACCGAAAAGAGCTTTTCGCGGTCCGCCGGTTTAAGCAGATAATGCAGCGCCGCGACCTCATAGCCCTCGGCGATGTAGTCGGAATAGGCGGTAATAAATACTATCTGCAGCACCCTGTCGGAGCGGCGGAGCTTTTTCGCGAGCTCGACTCCCGACTCCCCCGGCATTTCGACGTCCAGAAGAAGTATGTCGGGCCGACGGTCGTCATAATCGAACAAAAACGCCTCGGCGGAGGGATATTCGAGCACGCTGACGCCCGCCCCCGAGCGGTCTGCCCATTCGAGGACGAGGGTTTTAAGCTGTTCGCGTTCGGCGGCGTTGTCGTCGCAGAGGGAGAGTGTTAGCATAGCCGTGCTCCTTAACGTTATCGGGATAATTGAGGCTCAGCGTGTGATCTGCGCAAACCTGCACCGCCTACGCCTTATACTCTTTCAGCTCGCAGTTGGGGAGAATATAGTCGAAAAACTCGTCGTTGGTCATATCCTCAAAATAGGAGTTCACGAGCTTGCTTATCCCGCCGTGCGCCACCAAAAGAACGGTTTTGTCGGCATATTTTTCCTTTATCTCATCTAAAAATGCGTAAACCCGACAGGCGGCGTCGAGCCGCGACTCGCCCCCCGGGAACCTCATAGCTATCTGGTTATTCACCTTTCTGAACGCTTCGCCGTAAAAGTCGGTACCCTCAAAATCGCCGTAATTCATTTCGAGGAGCCGCTCGTCGGTGATGACCGGCGCTCCGCATTTTTTCGAGACCTCTTCGGCGGTGTCGCGGGCGCGCTTCAGCGGCGATGAGATTATAAGGTCGATTTCGAGCCCCGATGCTTTTTCGGCGAGCTCACGCGCCTGCTCAAGCCCCTTTTCGGTCAGCCCGATGTCTATTCTGCCGCAGAGCTTTCGCTCAAGGTTCCACCTGCTCTGCCCGTGGCGGGTGTAATATATCTTCATTTTCCGTCACCGTTTAAAACCTTTCTCATTATTGCGGTCTTTCCGCTCCGCGCCGTTTCCTCAAAGCCCGCGTTTTTATACATTCTCATCGGACCGGTAAAGTCGAGCGCGGAAAATCCCTCCGATATCTTCGGATAGACCTCGGCGAATTTATAGCCGTCGGCTTCGGCGTCCTTGAGAACGCGCTCCAAAAGCGCTTTTGCAACGCCTTTGCCCCGATATTCCGGCGCGACTTCAAAGCATACTATCGACTTTACTTCTCCAGGTATCCCGCCGTCAAAATAGACGTCTCCCTCGCGGCGAAAGGCGGGGTTAAGATCGCCCGCGCGGGTAAAATTGGTCCTGTCGTTTGCGTTGCACCAGCCGATTGCGGTATCGCCGTCAAAGGCGAGATAGCCCTGCATAATTCCGCCGTCAATAAGCCTCTCTGAGGATTCGCGGAGCGCGATCCTGAGCCCCTCTTTTCCGCATCCGAGTTCTTTAGCGCGCCTGTCGGTCACGGTGCGGACCTCCTCGGGGGTTAAGTAATATGCGTCGCAGTAGCAGGGGTAATAGGGCGAGCCGTCGGTAAAGGCGCGGTTGTCGAAGAAATCAAAAAAGTCGGACTTAAGCTCTTTTGTGAACTTTTTAATGTTGAGCTCCAAGCGGATAACCTCCCCCAAAACTAAAGCTGCGGCTATATCCTGTCTATCTTTATGAGGTTCGTGTTGCCCGAGGTGCCGTTTGTCATGCCGCCGGTAGTAACTATTGTGTCGCCGCTCTTGAGGTTAAAGGTAGACCTTGCGTTGAGCTTTGCGGCGTAGAACAAGACGTCGGTGGAGTCGAACTTCTCGCATATCTTCGGAGTAACTCCCCAGGAGAGCGCGAGCTTGCGTCTTGTCTTCTCGCTCGTGGTCAGGCCGAGGATATCTACGGGGCAGCGGAACCGCGAGACCATTCTTACGGTGGCGCCCGAGAGCGAGCAGACCGCCATAGCCTTGGCTCCTACGTCGATAGCCATTCCGCAGGTCGCGTGGGAGATGGCGTCAACGGTGTTGTGTATGCGGAAGTCGCTGTTCCTGAAGAGGCTCGCGTAGTCGATGCCGCGCTCGGTCTCTTCGGCTATTTTCGCCATTGTCTTGAGCGCAAGGACGGGGTAGGCGCCCGCGGCAGTCTCGCCCGAGAGCATAATCGCGCTGGTGCCGTCGTAAATAGCGTTTGCGACGTCAGAGGTCTCCGCACGGGTCGGGCGGGGGTTGTGTATCATAGATTCGAGCATTTCCGTCGCCGTGATGACTCGCTTTCCGAGCAGGCGGCATTTTGTTATGAGGTTTTTCTGTATCGCCGGAAGCTTTTCAAAGGCTATCTCAACGCCCATATCGCCTCTGCCTATCATAATTCCCGCGCAGTATTCGACTATCTCCTCAATGTTGTCAATTCCCGACTGATTCTCGATCTTCGCGATGAGGTCGATATCTCCGCCGCCGTTTTCGCGGACGAAGTTATGGATATCGAGGATATCCTGCTTGGCCGAAACGAAGGAGCAGGCGATAAAATCTATGTCGTTCTCTATGCCGAAGAGGATATCGGACTTGTCCTGCTCGCTCAAAAATACCTGCTTGAGGACTTTCCCGGGGAACGCCATCGACTTGTTGTTTGAGAGCTCGCCGCCGTCGCGGACGACGGTGCGTATTTCCCCTCCCGAAATTTCGGTGACCTCAAAGCTCAAAAGACCGTTGTTCAAAAGTATCGTGTCGCCTATTTCGAGGTCGTCTGCGAGCCCCTTATAGCTGACCGAAACGCGGTGCTCGTCGCCGATTATATCCTCGGTGGTAAAGGTGAAGCTGTCGCCGGGGTTTAAGTTGACTTTGTCGTTGCGGAACTTGCGGATACGGTATTCCGGACCTTTTGTGTCGAGCATAATGGCCACGGGGAGGTCGAGCTCCTCGCGCAGGCGCTTGATGATTTTGATTTTTTCGAGGTGGTCTTCGTGGGTGCCGTGGGA
>CANRLU010000035.1 GCA_947631535.1 uncultured Clostridia bacterium
TTATACCGAGTCGAAGATGGCCAAGATGGCGATGAATATGCTCACCGACATCGACAAGGACACCGTAGACTGGATGCCCAACTACGACGACCGCCTACAGGAGCCCGTCGTTCTGCCGTCGAGATACCCGAATATCCTTGTAAACGGCTCCGTGGGCATAGCCGTAGGTATGGCGACCAATATCCCGCCACATAATCTCGGCGAAGTCATAGAGGGCTTAAAGCTCGTCGCCCGCAACCCCGACTGCACTCTCGACGAGCTTATGGAAAAAATCAAGGGTCCCGACTTCCCGACGGGCGGCATAATTATGGGCAGATCGGGCATACGCGCGGCATACGCCACCGGCCGCGCAAAGATTACCCTGCGCTCAAAGACGAATATAGAGGAGGTCCACGGCAGAAACTGCATTATCGTCACCGAGATCCCCTATATGGTCAACAAGGCGAGGCTGATAGAGTCGATAGCCCAGCTCGTGAAGGACAAGCGCGTAGACGGCATACACAACCTGCGCGACGAATCCGACCGCTCGGGTATGAGAATAGTGATTGAGCTGAAAAAAGAGGCCAACCCGCAGATAGTCCTCAACAAGCTGTTCTCTTTCACCCAGCTTCAGGACACCGTCGGCGTAATTATGCTGGCGCTCGTAAAGGGCGTCCCGAAGGTGCTGAGCCTAAAGGAAATACTTGAAGAATACCTCGATTTCCAGGTAGAGGTCATCACCCGCAGGACGAAGTTCGAGCTCAAAAAGGCACGCGAGCGCGAGCACATTTTGCAGGGACTCGTTATCGCGCTTGACTATATCGACGAGGTAATAAGGATAATCCGCGCGAGCGCCGGCCCTGCCGAGGCGAAGGCAGCGCTTATCGAGCGCTTCGGCATAACCGATATCCAGGCGGAATACATAGCCAATATGAGGCTCATTCAGCTCTCTGGGCTCGAGCGTCAGAAGATATATGACGAGCTCGCCGCCCTCGAGGAGAAGATAGCCGACCTTGAAGACATTCTTGCGAACCACCAGAGAGTTGTGGACATAGTTATCAGCGAGAGCGAGCAGATAGCCGACAAGTTCTCGGACGAGCGCAGGACCGAAATTCAGTCTATAAGCGGAGAGGTCGATATTGAAGACCTCATTCCCGAGGATATGAACGTTATCGCGCTCACCAACAACGGCTACATAAAGCGCACGAGCTCTTCGGAATACACCGTCCAGAAGCGCGGCGGCAAGGGAGTTTCGGGTATGAAGCAGCGCGAGGAGGACTTTGTCTCCTCGATGCACGTCTGCTCGACTCACGACAACGTGCTCTTCGTCACCGACCGCGGAATTATGTATAAGCTCAAGTGCTTCGAGATCCCCGAGGGCTCGAAGGCTTCGAGGGGGACCAACGTCATCAACCTTCTGCCGCTCCAGAACGGCGAGAAGATAGCCGCGATGCTCTATTGCCGCGACTACGACGACGATAAATTCGTGATAATGGTCACCCGCGACGGAAAGATAAAGAAGACCCGCCTCGACGACTACAGGAACGTCCGCAAGAACGGTCTTATAGCAATAGGCCTCGACGAGGGCGACGAAATAAGGGGCGCCCTGCTCTGCTCCGACGAAGACGAGCTTTTGGTCGCGACGAGAGGCGGCAGGATAATAAGGTTTGCGGTGAACAGCCTGCGCTCGATGGGCCGTTCGGCTCACGGCGTGAGGGCGATAAAGCTCCGCGAGGGCGATGAAGTCGTCTCGATGGAGGCCGCAAGAGAAGGAGCTGCGGTCCTTACGGTCACCGACAGGGGCTACGGCAGGCGAGTTGAGCTCTCGCAGTATCGCGCACAGAACCGCGGCGGATACGGTATCCTCAACTACCGCACGGGTCCCAAGGGCGAAGTCTGCGGCATAAAGGTGGTCGATGACGACGAAGACGTTATCCTGATTTCCAACGACGGAATTATAATCAGGGTCCGCGCGACGGATATAAGCGTGATGGGCCGCTATTCCGGCGGTGTTACGATAATGCGCACTAAGGGTGTTGACGACAGGCGCGTGGCGGCGTTTACCACTGCCGAGCACGACGACGATGCCGAGATAGAGGAAGTCGAGCAGCTCACGCCGGAGGAGCTCGCCGAGATAGCCGCCGCCGAAGCCGAGGCCGAGGCCGCGGAGGACACCTCCCCCGAGCCGGAGCCCGACGAGGACGACATTACGGAATAATGCGAAGCAAAAGGGGGCGCTCATTTGAGCGCTCCTATTGCGCAAGAAAATCTTGCGAAAGCGTTGACATTTTCAAAAAAGTGTGATATTATATTCAGGCGGCATAAAATATCGAGGTGTGGCTCAGTTTGGTAGAGCGCCACGTTCGGGACGTGGAGGCCGTGGGTTCGAATCCCGTCACCTCGACCAATCCCCTGCACACTGTCCGGTGGACAGTGTGCAGGGGATTTTTTGAGATGTGATGCGCGGTTTCGTAGGAACTTTCTGCGTGGCTGTATGAAAAGCAACCTTTTTAAGTGCTTCAAAGTATCGGGAAACCGCCGGCGCAAAAAATGCGGTGTCGAAGTTTGCTGCCGAGGTCACAGTGTGCCGACGCATATGTCGTTCGCTTCGCTCTCGACCCAAACGGCTTGATGCTTCGTCACTCTTATCCACACTATGAGAAATCCCCTCAGTCAGTCTTTCGAACTGCTCTGTGGGGACTTTTTTAATCATCTCGGCACCGAAAAACCCGCCCTGTGCTTAAGGCAGGGCGGGTATCGGTCTATTTCAGCTTTACGGTTATCTTTCTCATACTCTCGGGGAGGTCTTTTTCTTCGGTCATATCAAGAACGGGCTCGCCGTCGAAGCCGAAGTGCACCCTCCTTATGCCCGAGGAGCGCGGCGCGTGGATTCCCGGGCGCGCGTGGTAGGTGTTCCAGACGTCGCCGTATTCATCGGTGACGTAGGCGTTGTGGCCGGGGCCGTATTCGCCGGGCGCGACGAGCGAGTGCATCAGCGGATAGTTGCCCTTTATCCACACCGAGGGGTTAAGCAGGTCGTCGCCCTCGCGGGCGGTAAGCATACCCACACAGTAGGTGGTATCGACGAGCGCCGAGCTGAACGTCAGATATATCATTCCGTCGCGGTACAGCGCAAACGGACCTTCGTCAACGAGGGTGTGATTGTTCTGCCAGCCGTATTCGGGCAGGGTGAGCAGAACGGGGTCGCTTATGAGCTTCCAAGGCTCGGCGGGGTTAATTTCGGCAATATATACCCACGCGCCGAGGTCGATGGGGTTGAACTGCCTCTGGCTCCAGGCGACGTAAACCCTTCCGCCGCTCTCTATCGTCGTCATATCGAGGGTTATGCCCTTGTCGTAAAGCGGGGAGCCGTCTTTTTTGAGGACTCTGCGGGGAGCCTCCCAGCTGTCGCGGTCGTCGAGCTCGCCGCCGTCTTTCAAGACCATAACGTGCGACTGCTCATCGCCGAATTCCTTCGGGGTGCAGGCGTGGAAGATGTATTCCTTGCCCGCTACGTTGTGAAACTCCGGCGCCCAGAGCAGACCGCCGACGTGCGGGTAAGTGACCGAGTCGAGAATAAGCTTTTCGGGGGCGTTCACAAGCTCGGGGATAGTTTTTGCACGGCGGACGTAGATGGTGTGGTTGCCGTCGGCGTCGTTGGTGGCGATAAAGTAGTAGTCGCCCTTATAGCGGTAAACGCAGGGGTCGGCGCGGTTCACGGCAATCGGGAAGTCATAGTGGTCGAGGTGGATACGCCCCTTTACTTCGCCGTTTGCGGGGGCCTCCCAATCGACGCGCTTTGAGTGGGTCGAGCCGTCGGAGTAGCGGACGGTCACCCTGAAGTCATCGAGCTTGTCGGCCGTGACTTCTTTTTCGTATTCGAGCGAGACTGCGACGGGCGTCAGCAGCTTTTTGAGGGCGTAATCGGCCAGATCTTCCGATACTTCAAACTCCCTCGCGTCATATGCGCCCTCGATGCCGGTCTCGGTATATTCAAAGTGCCCGCCCGTGTGGTGGCAGCAGCCTCCGCCGTTCCCGACCTCTTTGACGTCGTCGGTGGGCTCGGTTATCGAGGCAAGCTTGCGGCGGTAAACCTTTCCGCCCGCCTCGAATTTTGCAACGAGGCTGTGGCAGTTGGGGCAGACCTTTAGCATAACGTCGTCGAGATATTCGTCGCAGAGCTTTATAAGCCCGAGCTCGTAGTAGTGGACGAGGTCAGGCGTTTCGAACACCACGGCGCAGCCCTTGGATTCGGGGTCGGGCTCGCCGTTGGCCTCGGTGCGAATGGCGATTATCTTAAACCCGCCCTCGCAGGGCATAACGAACGGCTTTTTGAGGCTCTTGGGGTGCAAAGCGTGGCTTTCGGCGTCCTGCGTGGCCTTCACGAACAGAACGCCGTAGTTGTGGTTGAGCGGGGCAAAGGTGCCGTCTTCTTTTTCATAGCCGAGGTGCATACTCAGCCCGAGGCGCGGGGCATATTCCGCCTCGCTGACAGCTCTTCGGGTGTAACATACAAACTTCATACTATTCTCCTTTGTTCTCGTTTTCTTCGGCTTTCGCTATTTTCTTGGTGCGCTTAGAGGTGATAACGACCGTCAGAATTATCGCAGCGACTACTGCCGCTCCCGCGCAGGCGATAGCTATGATGACAGGCGTCGAGAGACCTGCACTCTTGGCGGAGGGGTCTTTTACGAACGGGTTGACCTTTTCCTCAACGACGGGGGCAACGTAGTTCGGGTCGGCCTCGAGGTCGATGTCGATGGTCATAAGGCTGCGCGCGGGGATAAACAGCTCGTCTTCATACTTGCCGTTGTCCATCATATAGTCGTTCGAGAAGCGGTTTTCGCCCTCGGTAGAGAGCCAGCAGGCGGAGTCGAGAATAGTCTTGCCGCCGAGGTCGAGGGTCATATATTCGTCCTTTTCGGAGGGGTTCATCACGACGACCGCAAGCTTTGAGCCGTCGGGTGACTTAAACGCCGCGACCTTCGAGTTAAGGTTCTCCTGAACGTCTACGCGCTGATAGCCGTTCTTGATGAATTTCGAGTAGTGCATCATAATGTAGTGGTTGCCGATGCGCTGAATTGTGGCGTTTTCGTTGGCGCCGCCTATCTCGATAAGGCAGTTGCCGAGGTCGGCTATCCACACGCCGTTCCAGTAAAGATATGCGCTGACGTTCTCGTAGATGAGTTCGTCCATAACGACCTCTGCGTGGCCGAAGAAGTCGCTGTTATACCACTCGGTCTCCCAGATGCGGTAGCCCTCCATCGCGTTTTTAACGGCGGTCATATTCCCCTCGCCGAGGTCCATTCCGTAGAGGTGGTGGGCAACTACTTCAAGGCTCTCGGGGCAGTTCTCGATGACGGGGTCGAGATATCCCTTCAGGAGGTCGGGGTATCCGGCCATAGTCTCGGCGCCCAAAAGCTTGGGGGCGTATTCGCCGAAGGCCTCTTTAAACGCCTCGTAGACGGCTATATGGGCCTTCCAGTAGGCGCAGTGATATTCGTTCTCCTCCTGGCCGAAGAAGAATCCGGCGTCGCTGCGCTGGTTGCCCTGCTCATCGACGTGCCGCTCCTGAAGCTCGATTTCGTTCGAGATCGAGAAGTAATCCACGGGGATGCCGGCGTCGAAGAAGAGCTTTATCGACTCTACGCAGAAGTCCGCGAGCTCGTCATACATATACTCGCCGTTTTCGTCCTTGGCGAGGGTGAAATAGCTGAATCCGTTGTCCGACTTTTCGGTGTAAGCCACCCAAGGGAGGTCGCGGTCGTACTGACCCCAGGAGGTCACCATAACTATGGGCTTTACCCCGCGGTCAACGGCTGCCTTGTAATAGGCGTAATATGCCGGATAGCCGTTGAGGGCGTTCTGATATTCCTCGCCCACGTGGTTGAGGTCGCGGAACCGCAGGATATTGAATTCGGCGTCGTTAAATATCCAGTCGAAGCCCTGTTCGGCGTTCACGTTGGTGGCGAGCCAGTCGCCATACCAGGTGTAGGAGGCTCCGAAGCCGTCGATAGTCTGATATGTTTTGCTGAAATCGACCTTAACGGTGTCTTCCTCGGCGGCGAACACGTTCAGCCCGAGCGAAGCCGCCATTATCAGCCCGAGAAAGAGCGCGGCGAATTTTTTCATGTCTTATCCCCTTTCAAAGCTTGCCCCGCTCGCCGACTTCGGCAGGCGGGGCGTTCTCGCTTATCCGTTGTTGTAATCGCTTATGTTGTTGTTCAGCTCTTCAACGTAATACTCAATCTGCTCGCGGTAGCTTTCCTTAAGCTGCGCCCACGACGACGGATTTGAGCCGCCGTGAATTATGCCGTTGGTAAGGTTGCCGAGCGCGTTCCCGAGGTTGTCGGGGAGGTTGTTGTTGATATCGAGCACGGGGTGAGCGGCCGCAAGGCGGTAGCACTCCTTGTGCATCTCAACCATCTCGTCGCTCCAGAGGTATTTTTCCTTGAGCTGCTTTTCGTCTATCTGGATAACTACGGGGTCTATCTTCTTGAACCTGTCGCACATAGCCAGAAGCGCAACGCCCTCGGGATTCTTTGCGTTTTCAACGATGCTGTAGCCCTCGATGCCCGAGCGCATATAGTAGGTGCCGTCGCCGTTAGGGTCTCTTGGGAGCGGGGCAAACATAACTTCGCCCGCGCCGACGTCTCCCCAAACGGGAGAAATTTCTTCAACTCTTCCGGTGAAGCCCCATTCGGCGATTATGTAGAAGAGCGTGAGGCCCTCGTTCATACCTGTGCCGAAGTCTCCTCTCAAGGCCCAGCCGCCGTTCTGATAGGTGCAGCCGTTCTTTACGAGGTTGTAGATTATATCCTGCGAGCGCTCTATTTCGGGCGAGTCGATATTGGCGTAGAACTTACCGGTCTCGTTGTCGATTCCGAAGAACATCTGGCCGGTCGATTCCATAAGGCCGCCGGCATAGGCGTAGCCGTCAAGGGCATAGCGGTCGGCATCGGGGTCGGTGAAGTCCATGCACATGTCATAGAAGGCGTCCCAAGTCCACTCGTCGTTCCAATAGAGGTCGGCGGGATCGTCGTAGCCGTATTCGGTGATAACTCTGCGGTTGTAAACAACAACGTTGCTCACCGCGATATCGGTCACGATGTGATAGTGCTCGCCCCTGAGGGTGAAGTAATCGGCCGCGCCCTTCATGGGGGCAAAGAGCGGGTCATCAAAGTCTATCCAAGGGTCAACGGGCTGGATCATATCCTTTATGCAGTTCATAGGATAGAGCGCCATAACGCCGTTGGTGGCCTGGGTAGCATCCGGCGGCGTGCCCGCGGTGATATACATCGCGAGGTCGTCGTAATAGTTTTCATAAACACATTCGAGCCACTCCACGCTGCCGTTGTATTTGTGGGTAAAGGTCCAGTTGCCGGTATTCACAACTTCGTCTTCTTCGTAGTTCTGAAGAGGGTCATACCAGGCATACCACACGACGTGGCTTCCGGCGCCCGGGGCGGTGGCCTCATCGGGCAGCCTTATGCCTGCCGCCTGGAGTATCGCCTCGGAGTCTTCGGTGGAAAGTGTGAGCTGGATAGGCTCGCGCTTTCTGTTCTTGCCGCATCCCACAAGGGACACTATGACCACGAGGACAAGAAGCAAGGCTATAAATCTTTTCATTATGTTATCTCCTTAAGGTGTGCGGAACCGTCAGTTGCCGCTGCTGAAGTCTTCCACCATGCTGTTCAGCTCTTCGATGTAGTAGTCAAAGCTTTCGCCGTTGGCTTCCTTGAGCTGGCCCCAGGTGGAGGGGTTGGAACCGCCGCGGATTATGCTGTCCTGGAACCTCGAAAGGACCGACTGCAGACCGCTCGGCAGGCTTCCGCCGACGCCCATGCTGAAGTGGGCCATAGCTATCCTCTGGCACTCGTTAGACATTTCTATCATATCGTCGTTCCAGTGGTAGACTTCTCTGAGCTGCTTTTCGTCTATCTGCTGAACAACGGGGTCGATGACCTTGAAGCGTATGCAGGAGGCGAGGAGCATGGCTCCGTCGGGGTTGGGGGCGTTGTCAATAAGTACCATCGAGCCCTTGATATCGTCGAAGCTCGAGCAGAGGTAGTAAACGCCGTCGCCGTTTTCGTCTCTCGGCAGCGGGGCAAACATAAGCTCGCCGTTGGTGATATCGCCCCAAATGGCCTCTATTTCGTCAACGGGGGCGGTGAAGAAGCTCTCGCCGATCACATAGAAGAGGCAGAGGCCGGTTTTAAGGCCGGCGCCGAAGGTGGCGTTGTCTCTGAGGGCCCAGGTGCCGCGGCCGTAGGTGCAGTCGTTCTTGAGGAGGTTGTAGAGGTAATCCTGACCGCGCTCTATTTCGGGAAGGTCAACGTCGGAGCAGAACTTTCCGTCGGGAGTTCTGTCGAGGAGCTGCTTGCCGGTGGCTTCGATGAACATTCCGGCAAAGGCGTAGCCGTCGAGGGCAAAGCGGTCTTCGTCGGGGTCTGAGAAGTCAACGCACATGTCGTAGAACTTATCCCAGGTCCACTCGTCGTTCCAATAGAGGTCGGCGGGGTCGTCGTAGCCGTATTCGTTGATGACTCTGCGGTTATAAACGCAGACGTTCGAGGGCTTAGTCTCCATGCAGACGTAATAGTGCTTGCCGCCGATGGAGAACTTGTCGGCGAGGTCTTTCATAGGAGACCAGAGCGGGTCGTTATAGTCTATCCAGTTATCGATCGCCTGAATGGTGCCCTGAATGGCGCCCATAGGGAAGGAGTATCCGCCGGTCATGATGTCCGGAGGGGTGCCGCCCACGATGAGGGCCGCGAGGTCGTCGGAAAATTCGAAGTATCCGGTCTCGACGTAGTCAAGGGTGCCGCCGTATTTTTCCTGGAAGGTCCAGAATCCGGTGTTTACTATTTCGTCGGAATCGTAGTTCTGGAAGGGGTCGCCCCAACCGAACCACTTTACCACCGAGTCGGCTCCGGCGGCTTCGCTCTTATCGGGGAGCCTTACGCCCGCCGCTTTAAGAATGGCTTCGGAGTCTTCGGTAGAAAGGGTGAGCTTGATGGGCTGGCGCTTGTTGCTTCCGCAGCCCACAAAGGCCACTATCAGCAGAGCAACAAGTATAACTGCCAAAAATCTTTTCATATCGGTTTCCTTTCTTGTGTTATGACGCATTAAAATCGTCGATCAGTGAGTTGAGCTCTTCTATGTAGTAGTCGAGTTGTTCGCGGTACTGCTCTTTAAGCTGGCCCCACGACTGCGGGTCGGACGACCTTGCGATAGCCCAGCTTATGCCGTTGAGGGCATTGCCTAAGTTATCGGGCAGGTTGCCGCCGAGGTCGAAGACGCGGTGAGCTTCGGCAATCTTCGCGCACTCCTCAGACATTTCTACCATTTCGTCGCTCCAAAGATATGTTTCTTTGAGCTGCCTTGTGGCTATGTTGCTGACAACGGGGTCGATGACCTTGAAGCGTATGCAGGCGGCGAGAAGCGCGGCGCCCTCGGGGTTGCGCGCATTGCTCACTATGCAGTAGCAGCCGTAGATGTCAACGAACGAAGACGCAAGGAAATAAGTTCCGTCGCCCAGAGGGTCTCTCGGCAGAGGGGCAAACATAAGCTCGCCCTCGGATATGGCGCCGAAGTTGGCTTCAATGGTATCGACGGGCTGCTGGAAGAAGCTTTCACCCAGAATGTAGAACAAAAGCTTTCCGTCTTTCATTCCGCAGGGGCCTCCGTCCTGGTCGCGGCGGGCCCAGTGGTTGCCGCTGGCGTCGCGATAGTTGCAGTCGTTCTTGCAGAGGTTGTAAAGAATGTCCTGCGCGCGCTCGATGGCGGGGCTGTCAACATTCGAGTAGAACCTGCCGTTTTCGTCTATCTGCATTATCTGCTCGCCCGAGGCTTCTATCATAGCCGAGCTGTAGGGGTAGCCGTCGAGAGCGAAGCGGTCTTCGTCCACGTCGGAGAACTCCATGCACATGTCGTAGAACACGTCCCAGGTCCACTCATCGTTCCAATAGAGGTCGGCGGGGTCGTCAAAGCCGTATTCCTCCATAATTCTGCGGTTGTAAAGAACAACGTTAGAGGGAGCGGTGTCGATGGTTATCTGGTAGTGCTCGCCGTGAAGGGTAAAGAGGTCGGCAAGGTTCTTCATAGGGGCCCAGAGGGGGTCGTTGTAGTCTATCCAGGGGTCAACAGGCTGGACCATTTCCTTTATGCAGTTCATAGGATACATAGCCGTTGAGCCGTTGCCTCCTATGCACATATCCGGCGGGCTGCCCGAGGTGATGAGAAGCGCAAGATCGTCGTTGCGCTCGAAATAGGTGGTCTCGATGTAGTTTATCGAGCTGTTGTACTTGTTCTGGAAGGTCCAGTAAGCAAGACTTACGATCTCGTCTTCGTTATAGTTCTGGAACGGGTCGCCCCAGCCGAAGAACTGTACCACGCTGTTGGCTCCGGCTGCCACCGAAATATCGGGGAGCCTTACTCCTGCGGCCTGAAGTATCGCCTCGGAGTCCTCCGTTGAAAGGGTGAGCTGTATAGGCTGGCGCTTGTTGCTTCCGCAGCCCGCGAAAGCAACTATCATAAGAATGACGAGAGCCAAGGCAATGAATCTTTTCATAGTTTTCTCCTGTAATAAATATAATGTTCCTGTTTTAATGTAAACGGCGGAGGTCAGTTGTCAAACTCTTCTATCATGCTGTTGAGCTCTTCTATGTAATATTCAAAGCTCTCGCGGTTGGCTTCCTTGAGCTGAGCCCAGGAAGAGCCGTTCTGGCCCGAACGCACCATGCTGCGGGCGAGGTTGTTGCAGACGCCCTGGAGGCCGTCGGGAAGGTTGCCGGTGTAGTCGATGAGGAAGTTGGCGTCAGCTATCTTCTGGCACTCCTTCGACATCTCGATCATATCGTCAGACCAGAGATATTTCTCTCTCATCTGCCTCTCGTCTATCTGCTGGACAACGGGGTCGATGACCTTGAAGCGTATGCAGGAGGCGAGAAGGGCCGCGCCCTCGGGGTTGGGGGCATTGTCGATGATGACCATAGAGCCCTTGATGTTGTCGAAGCTCGAAGAGCAGTAGTAGATGCCGTCGCCGTTTTCGTCGCGCGGAAGCGGGGCAAACATAAGCTCGCCGTTGGCGATATCGCCCCAGATGGCCGAGATGTTCTCAACGGTGTCTTCAAAGAAGGTTTCGCCGATGACATAGAAGAGGCAGAGGCCGTCTTTAACGCCGGCGCCGAACTGACCGTTGTCGCGAAGGCTCCAGGAGCCCTGGCCGTAGAGGCAGTTGTTCTTAAGGAGCTGATAGAGCATATCCTGGCCGCGCTCGATTTCGGGCGAGTCGATATTAGAGTAATATCTGCCGTTCTCGTCGTTCATAAGGATCTGCTGGCCGGTGGATTCGATAAACATTCCCTCAAAGGCGTAGCCGTCGATGGCAAAGCGGTCTTCATCGGGGTCGGAGAAGTCGATGCACATGTCATAGAACTTCTGCCAGGTCCACTCGTCGTTATAATAGAGCTCGGCGGGATCGTCGTAGCCGTATTCCTCTATAACTCTGCGGTTGTAGGGGACGACGTTTGCAGGGGTGGTCTCGATGCAGATCTGATAGTGCTTGCCGCCTATGGAGAACTTCTTTGCGAGCTCTTTCATAGGAGACCAGAGAGGATCGTCGTAGTTGATCCAGGGGTCGATGGGCTGAATGGTGCCCTGAATGGCCCTCATCGGGAAGGAAGCGGTAGAGTTTACGCCGCCGGTCATAACATCCGGCGGGGTTCCGCCGACAACGAGCGCCGCCAAATCGTCGGAAGCGCTGGCGTAGGTGGTTTCGATGTAGTCAAGAGTGCAGCCGTATTTTTCCTGGAAGGTCCAGAAACCGGTGTTGACTATCTCTCCCTCGTCGTAGTTCTGGAAGGGGTCGCCCCAGCCGAACCACTTTACCACCGAATCGGCTCCGGCGGCAACGCTCTTGTCGGGCAGCTGAACGCCGGCGGCCCGAAGAATTGCTTCCGAGTCTTCGGTAGAGAGCGTGAGCTTGATAGGCTCGCGCTTGTTGCTTCCGCAGCCGACCATTGCGACTATCATAAGCAATACCAGCGCAAGCGATAGGATCTTTTTCATAATTACCTCCTGATATTTTCAAAGAGTTGGTGACTTTGATGACAAAATACCACTGTTATTATAGCATTATTATCGTATTGCCGCAAGAGTAATTATTGACATTTTTTAATGAGGGCTTTTGTCTACACTGCTAAAAAGGCGGAAATATTCCTCAAAAAATTGACATATTCTCATATATTTTCCAACATATAAAAAAGGCCCCCGAACCGAGGCTCGGGGGCGGATATTCGGTTAGTTTCGGCTTATCAGCCGTTGCCTGCAATGTAGTCGTCGATAATTGCGTTCATTTCTTCGGCGTAGTAGTCCATCTGATCGCTGTACTGCTCTACGAGCTGAGCCCAGGTCTTGGAAGCGCCGGAGCGGCGGATGCTGTAGTCGAGGTCATCGTAAGCGTGGCGGAGGTTATCGTCGATAGCGCCGGTGTTGAATATCCTCGGGTTGGCTTCAACGAGTTCTACGCAGTGGTCATACATATCGAGCATTTCGTCGCTCCAGAGGTAGATCTCTTTGAGCTGCTTCTTGTCGATGCTTACAACGTTCGGGTCGATGATCTTGAATCTGAGACACTGAACGAGGAGCATAGCGCCGTCGGGGTTAGGAGCGTTGTTTACAAGCATAGCACCGTCGGGGTTGGCGGAGAGGTAATAGATGCCGTCGCCCTCTTTATGCCTCGGCAGCGGGACAAACATAAGCTCACCCGCGGTGATGTCTCCCCAGATGGCAGACATTTCGTCAACGGGGCCTCTGAAGCCGCTTATATCGCAGATCCAGAAGAGGCACTTGCCTTCCTTGACGCCTGCGCCGTACTGATCTTCGTTGCGGTTGGCCCAGTAGTTGGTGCCTTCGCGGTAGAAGAGGTCGTCCTTTACCCAGGAGTAAACAAGGTCCTCGGCTATTTCGATGAGCGGGTCTTTTATGTTGGAATGATAGTGGCCTTCGTCGTCTTTTTCAATGAGGTAGTGGCCGGTAGACTGCTCAACGGTGGCGTTCGGGACATACCAGCCGTCGAAGGCGAAGCGGTCGTCATCGGGGTCGGAGAAGTCTATGGCCATTTCGGTCACAACGTCCCAGGTCCATTCGTCGTTGGCGTAGAGCTGGGCGGGATCGTCGAAGCCGTATTCCTCGATAACTCTTCTGTTATAAGGAACGACGTCCTTGAAAGCGAGGTCGGTGACTATGCCGAAGTGGCGATCGCCGAGGGCGAAGTATTCGGCGGCGTCGGCCATACCCTGCCAGAGCGGGTCGTTCTCATAGTCGATATACTTGTCTATAGGCTGATAAGTTCCCTTGATGCAGGGCATCGGGAAGACGAATATCTGCGAGATGCCTATAAGGGTGAGGTCCGGAGGAGTTCCTCCGACCATAAGCGCTGCAAGGTCGTCGGTAAAGGTCTGATATGTAGTTTCCTGATAGTCAAGGCTGCCGCCGTATCTCTGCTGGAAGGTCCAGTAACCGGTCTGGACGATTTCGTCCTCGCTGTAGTTTTGGAAGGGGTCGAACCAGCCGAGCCACTTGACGACGGAGTTAGCTCCGGGAGCGGTCTCGGGATCGGGCAGCCAGACGCCCGCGGCGTTAAGTATAGCCTCGGAGTCTTCGGTTGAGAGTGTGAGCTGAATGGGCTGACGCTTATTGCTTCCGCAGCCTACGAGGGCAACGATGAGCACGAGAGTCAGCATTATAGCTATGATCCTTTTCATAATTTCCTGCCTTTCTGTAAAATTAGGTTAAGAAAACCAAACCGCACGAGCGTATCTCTGCGATTTGACTTATATATTATAACATATATTTTAACGGTTTACAATCATCACTTTGACCAAAGATAGCGATTTCTGTTAGTAAAAAATCACAAAAAGCAATCTAAAAACCGCCCGACAAAATCGGACGGCTTTTAGCTGAAAATATCAGACTGCAGGAGCAACCTGTCTCACGAGCAGAGAGGCGTTGACCGCGCCCGCGGGGTCGGCGGTGAGGTTGGCGGCGGTGTCCGAAGAAGCGTTCACGAGGGTGAGGGTATCTCCGGCGTTAGCCGTGAACGAAACCAGTCCCGAGGCCGACGAGCCGTTTACGGGGAGCACTCCCCCTGGGACGTCTGCGCCGTTGAGTCTGAGCGCGAAGGGTCCGGCGTCGGTGCCGTCCACCTGTGCCCAGGCGATATAGGTGCCGCCCTCGGCGAGAACGAGACCGTCAGAAGCCGCTGCGGGAGAGATCCCCTCCGAAGCGGTGCCCGTCTGCGCAAGGACAATAGGCGCTCCCGGCGCGACTGTCTGTGCGTCGGTGCTGTAAAGTCTTGCAAGGGCCGCCGGCGCCGCAGCTCCGGTCGGGCCTGTAGCACCTGTGGGGCCTGTCGGGCCGGTCGGACCCGTTGCACCGGTAGGACCCGTTGCTCCGGTAGGACCGGTCGGGCCAACAGCACCGTCAGCGCCTGTAGGACCGGTGGGTCCAACTGCACCATCAGCACCGGTTGCACCGGTAGGACCAGTAGGTCCAACTGCGCCGTCAGCACCGGTTGCACCGGTGGGACCGGTAGGGCCTACGGCTCCGGCGGCACCGGCAGCACCAGTGGCGCCCGTCGGTCCAACTGCACCATCAGCGCCGGTAGCACCGGTTGGGCCCGTCGGGCCGGTTATCGCAAGTCCTGCGGGGCCGACAGCTCCGGTCGGACCAGTTGCACCGGTGGGACCAGTTGCACCGGTAGGACCGGTGGGTCCAACTGCACCGTCAGCACCGGTAGCACCGGTAGCTCCCGTCGGGCCGGTTATCGCAAGTCCTGCGGGGCCGGTTGCTCCGGTCGGACCCGTTGCACCGGTAGGACCGGTGGGTCCAACTGCACCGTCAGCGCCGGTAGCTCCCGTCGGGCCGGTTACCGCAAGTCCTGCAGGGCCGATAGCTCCGGTCGGACCCGTTGCGCCGGTGGGACCGGTAGGGCCTACGGCTCCGACGGCACCGGCAGCGCCAGTAGCGCCTGTAGGGCCGGTGGGTCCGGTAGCACCGGTAACACCGGTAGCTCCCGTCGGGCCGGTGACCGCAAGTCCCGCAGGACCCGTTGCTCCGGTCGGGCCCGTTGCGCCGGTGGGACCGGTAGGGCCTACGGCTCCGGCGGCACCGGTGGCACCCGTTGCACCGGTAGGTCCGGCAGGGCCGGTCACGCCGGTGGGGCCTATCACCATACCCCCGCCGCAGCCGCAGCTTCCTCCGCAGCCGAAGTTATACACGTTCGTGCCGTTGGGGAGGCCGTTGCCGCAGTTGTTGGGGCAATTATTATTTGCCATTTGTTTTCCTCCTTGTAAAAATTTAGCTTTGGTCTTCCTCTTTTCGGGAGACCCCTTTCAGCGCCGCAAAATATGCCAGGTTTGCAAGGTAAGCCTCGCTTTCGGGCTTTATCTTCCCCGCGAGAGCGTTATAATTTTCGGCGGAGGAGTAGTCTTTGAGACGGTCGCAGATAACGCAGAGCTGCATATAGGGGATATACCCGCCGTAATCGGCGTGGACGAATCCCCCGCCGCTTTGCCGAAACTGTTTCGGTGCGAGCTCATACCAGAACTTCGCCGCCGCAAGCTCTCCCCTCTCGAGAAATCGCCTGCCTATCTCGCAGCAGAGGTCGGCCCTCGGCTCTGCGAGCATAAGCGTTTTAAAGAGCGCTTTGTCCGACTCTTCCCGTCTGCCGAGCTTAAGAAGGCAGTCGGCGAGCTCTTTTTGAGCCGATATGCGGTTTTCGAGCCACGCCGCAGGGTCTTCGGCGCAGAGCCTGAAGTTCTCCGCGGCCTCTTCCGGTCTCCCCGCCTCGGCGAGTTCGCGCGCGTAGTAATATCTCATACGCGGTTCAAGGCCGGTTTTCGCGAGTTTTTCGAGTATCTTAAGGTTTCGGCCCGGGGGATTCGGGCGGAGCTTTCTGTGCGACACCGCCGCTTTGCCGTGAATGACCTTTCCGCAGGGCGGAACGGCCTCGTGCACGGCTCCCACGAACCGCAGCCCCGCCGCCGCGCGGAAGATCCTTTCGCGCTCGTAGCTGAGCGTCACCCTGCCGTATTCGTCAAACCCCACATTGTAGGGCAGCATTACCACATCGGGACGCTCGCTTTCGAGCGAAGAAAAAAGCTCTTTCAGGAGTTCGCGGTCGCGGCTCTCTATCACGTCGTCGGCGTCGAGCCACATCAGCCAGTCGCCCTTTGCGAGCGAGAGCGAGTAGTTGCGCGCGGCTGAGAAGTCGTCGGTCCACTCGAAGTCGTAGACCTTTCCTGCAGCCTCCTCCGCGATGCGGCGCGTGTTATCCACCGAGCCGGTATCGACGATGATCATTTCGTCAAAAAGGCCCTTTACGCTCTCGAGACAGCGGGGCAGCGCGAGCTCTTCGTCGCGGACTATCATGCACAGGCTTATCATATCTGTCAGGCTCCTTTCGGGGTCTCCCGTGAGTATAATATGCCGCTGCCCGCGGGCGTGTGAAAGGTGGGGGCGCAGGGGGAGAGTGAGCCAAGCTTAAAAGTTTTCGGTCCACCCTTTCTTAAAAGGGTGGCGAGGGTTAAGGGGCGAGCAGCCCCTTACCGCGCCCGCAGGCGCGGAATCCTTTTACACAAAGAAAATCAGGAGGGTAGCCCGAATCCGTCCGGTGGACGGTTCGGGCGCAGGGGACCCTATTAAGGGGTCCCCTGTTTGCCGAGCGACGAGCGAGGCAAACGAAATGGATTGCCGCCTGACGTCGGGGGTCTTGCCCCCTCCCTCTCCTCCCGTTTAACAAACTTAAAGGCGTGCGTATGTGTTTTAATCAATTTTACCTACAAATCGGTAAAATATTTCAATTTCTTGAGTCCTGGTGCCGTCGAAATCTTTGACTGCCTCATGAACAACAATTTTTTCAATGAGAGTGTTAAGCATTTCAACAGTCAGTTCAGTCGGGTTAGCGTATTGCTTGATTAAAGCAATCCACTTTTCAGCGTCGGCAGTAGTCTGCTTTTCAGTTGCAAGCTCCGTTTTAAGCCTGTTAATCTTCTCGACCAAATCCTGCTGTTCTGCCTGATGTTTCTGCGACAACATCTTGAAGTTATACTCCGTAATGCGCCCACTCGACCAATCTTCATAGAGCTTGACGAAAAGCCAATCTACTTCTATCTTGCGCTTTTCAGCCTTGGCAAGCTCGGCAGACTGCTTTTTATAGGCTTTTGCAGATTCCTTGTCATTCGATTTGAGTAGCTTTGAGAGAAGCTGCTTTTCATCAGTATGAGCTTGATAAATCCAATCCTGCAACCTTGCCAAAACATAGGCATAAAGCGTATCATACCTGATGTAATGTGCAGAACATCTTCCACCGACCTTACCGAGCCTCCGAAACTGCGAACAGTTAAAGAATCCCGTCGTGCAGGTCTTGTATGCTCGTTCAGCATAACTTAACAACCAACCACAATTGCCGCACTTCACAAGTCCTGCAAATACCTGTGTTTTGCCGGATTTCATTGGTCTACATTCTAAAAAAGTTTGCCTAAAATTCAAAATTTCTCCGTTTGGCACAAAACATAAGAAGTTTATGATTGCTTTATTGTGCAATTTTTTGCGGCTGTTTTCGTTTCAGTAACACTTAAATTCGAAAAAAAGCAACCGACGTAGAAAGAATTTAAATATAAAAATACCAACGTATCGATTTGGCACGTTGGTATCATTTTTATATAAAGCAGGGTTTGGGGAAGGCACTCCCCAACAAGATTCCGCATAGGGAAAAATGAGCAATTTGCGAAATTTGGTCCCGCGGTAGAATCTTGCTCTATAAAATCTGCTTTTCCCCAACCTCATTCCCCTTTACTCCCAATACCGCTGAAAGATTCAAAATTTTCGGGATCTCGCTCTATAAAATCTGCTTTCCCCCCAGCCTCATTTCCCTTTACTCCCAATACCGCTGAAAGATTCAAAATTTTCGGGATCTCGCGTTTTTTCCATTTAACAT
>CANRLU010000036.1 GCA_947631535.1 uncultured Clostridia bacterium
TAGCGGATAAGGATATCCTGAAGGGTGTTGTCGAGCGCGTGGCCCATATGGAGCTGCCCCGTTATGTTCGGCGGGGGGATGACGATGGTGTAGGGCTTCTTCGAGGGGTTCACCTTGGCGTGGAAGCAGCCCTTGTCCATCCAGTAGCCGTAAATTCTGTCTTCAACGGATTTCGGCTCATAAAGCTTTTCGAGTTCTTTTTTCATCGAGTACCTTTCCTTTCGCCTTCTCAGGCTTGATTTTGCGGGCCGGAGCGATAAAAAACCGCCCCAAAGCCCCTGCTTTGAGACGAGAAAATTCCCGCGGTACCACTCAAATTGCGCGAATGACGCGCCGCTTAACGCGCTTTAACGTGCGCACACGGGAAAGCTCTACTTGCAAAAAATGCTTTCTTCTTTCCGGCTCAAGGGCTACGGTCCCGCAAAGCGCTCCGGCGGCTCTCACCTTGCCCGCCTCTCTGAAAAAGCACCCGGGAGCGGGATCCTCCCTGTCTTCGCCTTTATAAAGTCATAGTATCACAACCCGCAAAAAAAGTCAACAGGAAAATTGGGCATTACGGCATATAAATCACTGAAAACATTCGGTTCTGCCCGAATCGGACGCATAGCCAAAGCTCAGCATTAAATGCAGCTCCATATGCAGGCTGCCTTTTTCAGTATTTCTTCGCCGGAACGGGCCTTGCGCCGTCGGGGCCGATATCGAATATCGACTGCGCGCCGTCCCGCCCGACCACTATGTGGTCTAAAAGCAGTATGCCGGCCTCTTTAAATGCCTCCGCGAGTCTGCCGGTCGATACTATATCCGTGGCGGAGGGGCGGCAGTTCCCGCCGGGGTGGTTGTGCGAAACTATGCACATGCTGCAGCCGCACCTTGAGACCCCAGCTATCATTTCTCTTATATCAACGTCTACGCCGTAGGTGCTGCCTCGCCCGACGGTAAAGCAGCCCGCAACGGAAAAATCTTCTCTAAGGCAGCAAACCTTGAAGTTCTCAACGCTCACGCCGCGAAAGCTCCGCATAAAGTATTCGCAGGCGGAGTCGGAATCGGTGAGCTTGAGCTTTTCGTCGCGCATGGCACCGCTCACAGAATATATCCCCGAGAGAAGCCTAAGCAAAACCGCCGCGTTTTCCGTCATTCCCTCTGCGGCGCAGAGCTCGTCGTAGGGCGCGTTGAGTATCTTCTGGACGCTGCCGAACTTCTCAAAAAGCGCGTTGGAGACTTTATATACCTCCGCGCCGCCGAAGCAATAGCCCAAAATAAGCTCTATGGCGTCGCGAGGCATTAGCCCTTTTATTCCGAGCTTCAAAAATCTGCTTCTAAGATAATTTTCCCTCGAACGGTCCGAGCTTCCCGTAGGATACCGCCTCCTTTTGCGAAAAAACGCCGCCGCAAGCAAAGACGCTTGCGGCAGCGCCGCAGATTGGTGAGCCATTGGAGATTCGAACTCCAGACCCTTTGATTAAAAGTCAAATGCTCTGCCGACTGAGCTAATGGCTCTTTTGCTGAAACAGCCTCAATATTATAGCAGACACTTTCGGTTTTGTCAAGACATCTTTCGGCTTTTGTTTATTTATTTGCTTTTCCGCCGCCCGAAAGGCTCTTGCCGAGCTTGCCGAGCGCCCTTAGCTGCGCCAAAGCGCACTTTCGCATCTCGGGACTCATTTTGCCGAGTATAGCTATTGCCTCGCTAATCTCCGCCGAAGACTGCCTTTCGCCGCACGCGTCGCCGCCGAGACCTGTTTCAAGAAGAATATCGCCGGACGTATGCAGTATATCGGCAAGCCGCTTTATTTTGAGAACGTCGGGCTGACGCTTGCCCGTTTCGTATCCGCAATAAGTGCTGCTCGTTATGCCCATAGCCGCCGCGACCTGCTGCTGGGTATATCCCGCCGCGAGCCTCGCCCTTTTCAGCTGTTCGGCAAATCCCATATAACCACGCTCCGTTTCAATACGATTCCCGCAAATATGCCGGAATTGCTGAATTATATTGTACCACGATGTTGGCGTTTCGTCAAGAATTTCTGAAAAGCCCTTGACACATTGGCGATATGTTGATATAATATATCCGTAACTTGGCAAATCGCCAATATTTAAAGGGGTGTTGGAAATGTTTCCGAACCTTTTGGGAATGAAAGCGTATAACCACCTCACCGACGAGGATATGGGCAGGATAATCGGCGTGAGCCGCTCGGTATTCGGTCAGAAGATGAAAACGGGAAAGTTTATGCCCGACGAGTGCAGAGCGATATGCCGTTATTTTGATCTGCCGTTTGATTATCTTTTTGCGCTTGCCTCTGAAGCCGCGCCCGAAAAAACCGCCTGAAAATAATACCGTAATGCAGTCGCCGCGGTTTTGAGAGTGAAAAAAGCGTGGTATTTATGGAAATGGCCGCAAGCGGGCTGCATCGTAAAAGCCTCCTGACGCTCGGGAGGCTTTTTTGATGCGATCTTTCTCACGAATCGGTACTTTGACGCTTTCGGAAAAAATTTTGCCGACAGAAATTACAAAATATAGTTTTTTATGAATAACCCGCCTATATGTCAGACATAATATTCACGAGCAAAAGGCTCGAGCTTTAATCTATCGGAAATCGAAAGGATAAACTATGAAAAGAATAATTGCTTTGACCATTTCACTGGCGCTTGCCGCCTGCCTGCTCGCTGCCTGCGGCGACGACGAAACCTACCGTCAGCCCGGCAACGGCACCACCCTCGGCACGAACATCACCACCGAGCCGCCCGCTATGGACGACAACGGCTCATACAGCGCCGGTCCCGACGGCGACGTAAGCCAGACCACCGACGAAAACATTCTTGAAGACGGCATGAACGACGTGGAAGACGGAATCGAACAGGGTCTTGACGGCATAGAGGAAGGCATTGACGACATGCGCGACGACGCAAACGATATGCGCAATGATGCCAACGATATGCGCAACGACGCCGACGATATGGGGTCGGATGTAACGACCGGCGGAAATTCCGACGGCAGCTCGCATTAGTTATTCACTCTGCGGCAAAGTCCGCATAAACTATACGGGTATTGCGGAGGGGAGGCCCGGGCTTTCCCTCCGCGGGTACATATAATGCCGAATCGAGCGGCAAGGGATCAAAAGGGTTCGGGCGGGATTCTCCCGAACCCCCTTCCGTTGAATGGGAACATAAACCAAAGACCGCACTAAAGGTTTATCCTTCGGTACGGTCTTTTAATATTGTGAAGTATCCGCTGCCTATTGCGAAATTGATTTTTATATGATATACTGTTTCATAGCATCGAATGTAAAGCGGTATCCGAAAATTATCGGCGTTCCGCCAAATATGACAGCCGGATCAGCTCGCGACGGAAAATTGCGTCAGCGGCTTTGAGCGAAATATGCGGAACATCAAAACAGACATTTGAGAGTATATCAGCGCATAAGCAGAGGGGGACAGAAATGAAAAAAGACAGTGCAGAGGCCGCTCCGACGGCAGTTCCCTGCGATTATATCAGCAATTCCGACTGTATTGAGGGAATGAAGGCATTGCCGGATAATTGTGTAGATATCATCATTGCCGATCCTCCATATAATTTATCAAAGAACAGCGGCTGGAAATGGGATAACAGCGTTTCCCTTTCCGGCATGGGCGGAAACTGGAATATCACAAACGAAAACTGGGACCATATGTCGCTTGAGGACTATTTCGGCTTTTCCGCAGCATGGCTCACAGAAGCAAAGAGAGTTCTGAAGCCGACGGGCTCGATGTGGATATTCGGCACCTATCATAACATCGGCATAATAAATATCGTATGCCAAATGCTCGGCATTGAGATCATCAATGAAGTAGTATGGTATAAAAAGAACGCATTCCCGAATCTTTCCGGCAGAAGGCTGACCGCAAGCCATGAAACAATACTGTGGGCCCATTCCGGAGGAAAAAAGCGCAGCTACTATTTTGACTATGAGTATTCCAAAAACGGAGATTTCTCCCAAGACGCGCTGAAATCTCCGGGCAAACAGATGAGAACGGTATGGGATCTGTCAAACAATAAAAAGCCTGACGAATTAAAATACGGCAGGCATCCCACTCAAAAGCCCGTTAAAGTTTTAACAAGAATGATCAGACTGTCCTCTCGCCCGGGGGATATTATGCTTGCCCCTTTCACCGGCGCAGGCAGCGAATGCGTCGCGGCAAAAATGACCGGACGCCATTATATCGGCTTTGAGATAGAAGAAGAATATTGCAGGATCTCCGAGGAGCGTTTGATTCATACGGAGCGGGAAAACGAGCAGCCGGATTTTTTGCAGATCAAGCAGGAGGAAGCAGGCAATGATGAAACCTGTGATTAAGTGGAGCGGCAGCAAACGCTCACAAGCCTCAAAAATCAAGTCTTTTTTTCCGAAGACCTTCGGAACATATTATGAGCCGTTTATAGGCGGGGGATCAATGCTATATGCAATAAGCCCCTCAAAAAGCATCTGCGGCGATATTTGTGCGCCTTTGATCGATCTTTGGAACGAAATAAAAACAGCTCCTGAGCAGCTCGCCTCGGAATATGAAGTCAGGTGGCTGAGGCTCCAAAACGAGGGATATACTGCATATTACGATATTCGCAATGCTTTTAACCGGCACAACAACCCGCAGGACCTGCTCTTTCTTTCAAGGACCTGTGTCAACGGTCTGATACGGTTTAACGATAAGGGCGAGTTTAACAATTCTCTGCACTATTCAAGGCCCGGAATAAACCCAAGCAGTTTGCGGAAAATAATCATCGACTGGTCGTCACATATACAAGGAACGGATTTTTTTGCAGATGACTACCGTAACACGACGCAAACAGCCGCCGCCGGCGACATCGTATATCTCGATCCGCCGTATTTTCACACAAAAGGCCGCTACTTCGGCACCATTGACTATAACCGCTTTCTCGAATATCTTGAAGACCTGAACGTAAGAGGAATAAAATACTTGCTTTCATTTGACGGAATCCGCGGGAATGAAGACTACACGGTAGACTTGCCAAAAGAGCTGTACAAACGCCATGAGTTTATCCCCTCCGGAAATTCCGCTTTCAAAAAGGTAATAGATAAAGAGACCGAGAATGTTCTCGAGTCCCTTTATATGAATTACTGATCATTTTAAGAAGAATTGGCCGTTTCCTGTGGCTTTGTATTCCCGCAGAATAAATTCCTTTATAACTGTGCTGCGCTTTGTGGATGGGATGATCTCTATCTCCCATCCTGTTTTTGTGCCCGTCATTACCGGATCCATAACAAACAGCAGCTCACAGTTTTTGGTAAATACCTCCGAGGCAGGCTGGGCATATTTTTTGAGATATGCCGCCGCAGATACTGTCTCAAAGTCGGAAAACGGCACCTTTTTATCGCCCCACCGCCATTCTGTCCGTTCGGGGAATATCAGCCGCTTTGCACTGGGAACATAGTCCGTCAAACGTTTTATATATGTAATAAGCTTGGTGCCGACGTCAGGCTCTAAATCTGAAGACCTTTCCTTGGATTCAACCGAAAGAAGCAGCGGTTTATCAAACACTCCGAAGAGCTCAAGGATATGGTCCGGTCTTTTGCCGCTGACGATATTGCTTACTCTCGGCAGAGAAAGCCACCTGTTTTCGTAATTGCCGTCTATCACCGAAAACCCGCTCCAATCGCCGCCGGGAGGGTTGCACATTCCCTCGAAACAAATCTTTTTGAGAACATGAGTAAATAAGTAGTGGATACCGGTATCTACGTCGTCTTCGCCGTAATTGACAGGCACGGCCGGAAAGCAGGGCTTTGCCTCTATTGCTTTTCCGGCGCCGATATTCGCAAAATGGTCTTTTATGCCTGAATTGTCATATATGCGCTCGGCATCATACTTTTCCCTCGCTAAAACAGGCACATCTATTGCGACAAAATTGCTCAAGGCGAGGACGGACCGCCAAAATCCGTTGCTGTCGGCAAGAATCAACGGCTGCGTATCCAATGCCCTGAGATTCGCTTCTATCATCGGCCCATAGATATATGTCATTACATCAACGTCAGAGCCTGAAAGCATTGCCGCCAAAGGAAGCAGTCCCCTATCCGGCCGATTATCGTCGCCGCGGGGCTTGAAGCCCTTGAACAAAGCTATTATCAAGTGCTTTCCGCCGTTTCCGATACTGTTTATTACGGCTTTGTCTGCTCGGGGATATAACTCCGACAACCTCTCGGCAAACCCGGCACGTTTTTCCGCCGGTATAATCCCGAAAGGCAGATCCCTCGACGCAAACCCGACGCTCAATTCATCGACAAGTTTGACGACTTCCTCGGAATGACCGTGGCGGCTTTTGGCGGCGATGGTTTTGTGAAAAATAAACCTTTTCCTGTCAACTGCGAAATCAACTATGTCTTCTCCGACAAGATCATGTATTTCCTGCCATTCTTCGGCGGTATAATTGATATTTTCATTAAAATTTCCGGCAATAAACCGAACGACATTCATATTTTTATCGAGGATCGCCTTCTCTTCCGACCGAGTATCCGAGCCCAACAGTTTTTTTACTATATATGCGCCCAACTCCCTGCCGCCAAAATCATCTTCGTCAAACTCTTTTATAACAGAATCTTTCGAACGGTCAAATTCTTCGGACTTTGTATATAACTGGGCAACAAAGTTGCCCGTAACTTTTGAATAGTTGATATAGCTGTACGGAACGGCAGCGTTCGGAAATCTCAGATTTTTTCGCTTCCTTGTTTTGTTGTTCAACTCATACTTGACAAAATCCACGATATAGATATACGGACATCCTGTTCGGCCGGTAGAAAATGCGCGCGCACTTCGCTGCCAGGCTTGGTCCCCTGCCTGAAGCGCCGAGCAGAATTCGCTCGCAAGCAATATCCGCTCGTCGGTGTTATTCTCTATAACGGATATAATTGCGTCCGGCGTTTCATCAAAAATGCTCCCCGCTTCATTCAAAGCGTCGAAAATATTACCGCTCCAGCGCTTCTTCGTATTTTTATTAAATCCGGGCAATAACTCTAAGCGCCACTGAATACCGTTCCCGAGATATTCTGCTTCGATGATTAAAGCGACCACAGACGGTGAGATCAGCTCTGAATAAATTCTTTTCGGCTTTAATTCTTCGACGATAATATTGGCGATGCGCTCACACTCTACAATGTTATCACCGTGGATCCTAAACGTGTTCATCGGCCCGCCCCCTTAGGAAATCATTAACTTTCCGATAATTTCTTATACCATTATATCATACCGTCCGACGAAGCACAACAGCCCATTCCGATGTCGGCTCGGCTTTCGGGCAAAACGCAGGGAAAGAAAAGACTTTCCCCTCATTCCCCGTTATAGCCCGTCTCGTTCAGGAACGCCGTCAGGTCGTCCTTGCCGATCTCGCACTCGAGCTCCTCGTCGGCGGTAATATAGTGCAGGACCAGCTTCTGCGGCTCGGCGTCGGGGTCGGTTGAGACGCCCGAGACGGTAAGCAAATACCCTCTGTCCTCAAGGAAAAACCTCAGAATATACAATCCCGAGCCGATATCCTCGCTGCGGTAGTTTTCAAAGTCCGACCAAGTCACGCCATCCTCAGAGCTTAAAATTTCAATAAGGTTTTCAATGGACAGCCTATCCCTGCTGTCAACAGCATATGTCGGACGCGGATAGGCGTTTACAAGGACGAGCTTGGCGTTTTCCTCGAGCTTCACACCCATAAGCTCCACGAAAATATATTTTTCAACTACTGCGTCTTCATCGCCGAACGTTCCCGAAAGGACTACCCGATACTCTTTGTTTGCATAGGTGACGGCGTTGACCTGAAAATCCGCAGGGCTCGACCCCGAATAGGCGTAAATGATGATAAGGGAGTTTTCCTCAAACCACTCCTCGGGGTAATCCTCAAGCTTCGCCTCGAATTCCCCGATCTGCGGCTCGTTTTCAAGCGACCAGTAATAGCTGTCCTTGAGCGCATTATAATACTCCTCGAGCTCTTCGCGTGAGTTTATCGGAGCGGCATCGGGAAGGTCGGTTTCGCCCGCGCTCGCCGTCACCGAGGAAAAATCAAAGGAGACCGAGTCACTCTCGGGAATGGGGCTCCCCGCAAACTGCTTTCCGTAAAGCGCCTCTAAGAGCCGCGCAGTGTCGTTTTCAAAGGAGCCGTATTCGATTATCGAGTTCCCCGAGAGCCAGAAGTGGATAGGGCAGGCGTAGTCGATAACCATTCCGCCGCCGTCATAGCCGTATTCACTGCCGTCTCCGCCGTAGTTCGAGGCTTCGTCGGCGGCCGTCTCGGGACTGCCGTAAAGCCTTATATAAGCCGCCTCATCGCCCTTAAGCTCAAGAACGTAATAATCTTCGGGAATATGCTCGAAGCCCTCAAAGCTGTAATCTTCGGTGCTTTCGCGCCTCACTTCGGCAAGAAGCCCCGCTTCGTCTAAAAAGCTCCTAAGCTTTTCTACCTCGTCGGGCAGGGCGTCAGGCTCGGTAGACGGTGCCACGGGCGGGATATCCCCCGAAACAACGCCGTTTTGACCGTTATCGGGAGTTTTCGGCGTGCAGCCGGCAAGGCAGAGCGCAGCAAGTAAAATTATCATAAACCGCTTCATATTCATACTTCCTTTCAAAAAAGCTTTCAACAGTAATACGCTTTTCGGCGGCAAAAAATTGCACGCGAGGGCAAAAAATCGCGAAACCTTAATTTGCAGAATGGGGGACCCCGTCGGAGTCCCCCATTTGTTTATAGAGTCTATGCCGTCAGGTCGCGGAGGCGGCCTGAACTATTGCCGTTATCACCACGAATATCAGGGCGTATGCGATAACGGCGGAGGCGGTGAGAACTCCGGTGAATATCCCCACAAGCGCGAACACCACCGAGAGGATAACTCCGAGCACCGCCGAAAGCATCTGCACGCCTATGCCCACGGCAGCCGAGCGCTGGAGCCTCTTGGCGCCGGTGAGAAGCATAGCGAGCGAGGCGAAGTGCCCCGAGTAGATCATCGGCGAAGACATCTTTTCGACGTATGAGGTGTATTCGTCGTATTCGCTGTGGTATCTGAACGGCAACAGCTTGAACATATTCGGCACGACTCCGAAGAGCTCCGCTATCCGCGAGATGCTGAGGAGCGAATCCACCGAGCGGAGAATGACCGTAAGGTTCTGCTTTTCGAGGTCTCTCAAGCCCTTGGCGACGGTGACCGAGGCTTTAAGCTTGACTACGAATATCATCGCGAGGGAGCCGCCTATCGAGAGATATTGCAGGCTTGCGTCGTCCTTGGCATACTGTGCCTCCTTTTCGGGAGTGGGCAGACCCTCTATCGAGTGGCTCTCCATAAGAGCGCGGTTGCCGAAGAGCACGCGCTTATTCTGTATCCACCCCAAAAGCCCGAGACCGTCCTCATAAAGGTAGCTCTCTACCGGGAAGAGCATTTCGGTCTTGCCCTTTATCATTTTATAGAAGGTGGGCCGCAGTATGCTCTCCGTCTGACAGCAGAGCGAAGCCGCATATATTATGCCGTCTTCTATCGGGGTCTTCTTGGTGGGCTTTATGTTCACTATCTCCACCATTCCGTCGGGGAAGAGGTCAATGGCGTCGATTAGGACGGAATTGGTGTCGGCAAAAGTATCAACGGCCGAGTATCCGAGCATAACGGCGGAGGATTGCAGGTATTTCTTTGAAGCCTTCGCGAGGGGGATATTTGTGACGAGCATCATTCCCGCAGCCGAGCAGACGGCATATGTGCCTGCGGCGCAGGAGAAGCCGAACATAAACATTCTCGTGCCGTCGGTTATGGTGTCGGGGTGCAAAAACGCCGAGATAACGCCTACGATAAGCGATATCACCGTGATTATCGGTACATAGTATTTGCAGAACGAGTCGGTCATATCGGCGGAGTAGCTGTTTTTGATGAAGTCGCTCACAAATTCGGTCTTGCGCGAGGTGGTGAGCGACGGGAAATCGGTAAGCGCACCCTTGGTGAATTTAGAGGCGGCGTCTTCGTCGTCTACCTTCATAACGGCGTATTTTGAATATCCGCCCGAGACATATCTAAAGTTGCGCTCGGTTCTGGTTACTATCAAAAGCTTGCCTATCGTGTTTATAAGAAGCCCGATTATCGAAACGCCGATGTAAATATTCACCGTTGAGAGCTGAACGAGTTCGGTATCGGTCAAAAGGGCTATGCCTGAGCCGATGCTCAATATCGCCGATACCGCCGCAAGGCTGTCGCTGTCGGCCTTAAGGGTGAAGAGCTTCTTGAGGCCGACCACCAATACCGTGTAGGATACAAAGCAGGCCGCGAGCCCGAGTATTACGTTTACAAAGAGATAGGGCATACCCTGGTTTTCAGACTTTGAAAGGAGGGATATCAGCGGCAGGCCGATGTCGTTGGCAACGGCGATGTAGGCCGAAACTATTGAGGTGACAAGCAGCACGCACAATCTCACCACAAGGCTCGCCTTGAGCGACGATATGCTTCCCGCCATCTCTTTGGCCTGCTCGAAGCTCGTAAAGTCGGCAACGTCGTCTTTAGAGGGCACCTCTTCGTCCTCCGAGGATATAACGAACTGCTTAACCCTTTCGCGGCGCTTGGCGTTTAGGTAGGCAAGGCGCTCCTCTTCGGTGGCGTTCTCGTCGAGGCCCACCTCGGTGTTGGGGATTATCTTCGAGCCTATGTCGAGCTCGATGTCGTCTATAGACGCGCGGTTTACCGGCGGAACCTTCGATTCGCGGTGCTTCGGAGCTCCGCGCTCTTTTTTGAGCTTCATAAGCCCTTCCATAATGGCGGTGTTCGAGCCGTTTTCGCGAAGCGGCCTTATCGGCTGCTCGGTGCGGTGTATGGTATCCTCCACGGCCTGTATCTTCGGCTCTGCGGGCTTTTCGCGGAGTTCTTCCTGCTTCGGCCTTTCTTCGGCGGCAGGCTCGTCGTTGAGAACGCGCTCAATAACGCCGGTTCCCTGCTCGGTGCTCTTGGCTTGGCGTATACCTATATCCTCCGGCTCGATGCTCCGCTCGGACTCGACTGCAAGAGGCTGCGAGAGCTTCTCGTAAATAATGCCGGTCTCGCTCATTTCCTTTGCTTCGGCTGCCTCCGCCTCGGGAACGGCGGGCGGCGCTTCCTCCGAAGGCTCATCTTCGGGGGTAAAGGCATAGCTATTGTCGCCTATCTCGAGCACGTCTTCGATGATCTCCGTCTTCGGGCCGACCTTTGAAGCCGGCTTTGAGGTCGCTTCACGGTCGCCGCTGTGGTCGAGACTGCTTATAAGAGCGTCGAGGTCGAGAGTGTCCTCGCTGTGGCGCTTTCCCGCGGATTTGCCGGAATATTCGCTGATGATGTCGTCAACTGAAAAATTCTTGTCTGCCATAATAGTCCTCCCGTCCTTTACTTGCCGTCGGCGGCTTCCCGCTGCCTCAAGGCTTCATACATAAATATTCCCGCCGCCACCGAGGCGTTGAGCGAGGTTATTTTTCCTTTCAGCGGAAGCCTTAGCATAAAATCGCACTTTGAGGCGGTAAGTTTTCCTATCCCGAAGCCCTCCGAGCCTATCACGAGGCCTATCGGCCCTTTGAGGTCGGTTTTCGTGTAGTCTTCTCCCGAGGCGTCGGTGCCGTATATCCAAAGGCCCTGCCGTTTCAGCTCGTCTATCGCCGCGGGAATGTTTGCAACCCTTGCCACGGGCACCCAACTTGCCGCTCCCGCCGAGGTCTTGAAAACGGTCTCGTTCAGCGATGCCGACCGCCTCTTCGGGATTATCACTCCGTGGACTCCCGCACATTCCGCCGTCCTGATTATGGCGCCGAGGTTGTGAGGGTCTTCTATCCCGTCGCAGATGATAACAAACGGAGGCTCGTTCTTGGACTTTGCCGCCTCGAGAATGTCTTTTATCTCAACGTATTCCGCGCAGGCGCAAAGGGCAATCACGCCCTGATGCGCGGCCCCGCCCGACATTTCGTCGAGCTTTTGCCTGCTCGCCTGCTTTATCACTGCGCCCTGCTCTTTGGCAAGACCTGCTATAAGGCTGAGCGAGCCGCCCTCGCCGCAGATGTAAACGCTGTCTATCTGCCTGCCGGCTTTAAGAGCTTCGAGCACCGGATTCCGCCCGATGATAAGGTCGCTGCGCGGCGGGCCGTTAAAAGGTTTTCTGTCCATAAAACGTCCTTCGGTAAATACACAAATTTATACATATATCATTATAACACAAACTTACCGATTTGAAAAGCCCTTTTTTCGGGAATACCCGCCAAAATATGAATTAAATTTTTGTATAAAGAAGCAATACCGCCGCCAGCGCCGCAAGCGTCACTCCAAGGCTCAAAGACAGCACCGCCACAGTGGGCCGCAGATCTCTCTGTTTTTTGGGCAGGCGCTCCGGTTCGAGCGAAGCGATATAGTCGTTTGCCGCCGAGACCGCCTCTCCCTTTTTGGGATAGGGCCTGTCGGTGCGAAGATACAGCACTGCGCGCTCGAAATAGTCGCTCGTGGGGCTTTTTATCTCTACTATTCTTTTGGTAACTCCCTTTAACATCAAAACACCTCGTAATGCCGTTATTTTCCTTTGGGTTCATCTGAAATTATGCCCGCGGCGGAGGCGTTGTATACATTCGGTATATCCGATTTTCAACCCATCGGTTGAAAACTCCGTTGAAAGAGTTGAAAACTTTCCGCGAACTAAAGCCCGAGTGTTGAAAAAGCGGTTGAAAAGTTGGAAAACCCGCGGTTTTTCGTCTCCAAACTTTCAACCGCCCGTCCGAGGGAGTTATACAGTCGGTAGAAAAAACTTTATTCACGTTTTTTCCGTTTATTTCAAAATATAATTCGGAGCGGCAGTCAAAAAACGTCGAAAAAAGGCGGGTTTATATCTCTTTAAAAAATCGACCGCCGCCCTCTTTGAAGATCATACCGGTCTAAGGGGCGGCGGTTTTAGGCGGATATTCAAAAACAAGTACGTTTTTTCGGACGTTTATTCATCGCTCTGCATAAGCCGGCTTCAGGGCTTGCGGGAGGTCAGAAATTCGACGGCTCTTTCGACGGCGTCGCGCGAGTTGCCCCAATCGGCGTTTTCGCCGTTGTTGCGGTAATCAAACATCGAGCAGAAGTGCGAAACGTCGCCGTAAAGCTCGCGGATATACTTAGAAGAGATGGCGATGCAGTCGTCTCTTAAGTCGGCGGCGGTGCGCTTGTCGAGCCCCTCGGCGGAAAGATTGCAGAGCAGCTCGCAGTGGGGCAGGCAGATGTATTCCTGCGACTTAAAGAGCTCGCGGAACTCCTTTGAGGCCTTATACTGCTCGAAAACGGTGACCATAAGGCGCTCCATAGCCCAGTCTACCTTTGAGCAGACGAAGCAGGTGGAGTTGTTTCTCACGAGCGACTTCACCTTTTTCTGCTTGCTTTCAAAGACGTTCGGCTTTGAGAAGACCTCTTTTTCAATGGCTTCAAGTCGGGTCTCAAGCATTAGCGCAAGCGAAAGGCGGTTTTTCTGCTTGAGCATCTGGTCGAAGTGGGTCTTGCAGAAGCCGAGGCGGTTTGTCTCGATCCTTACGTCGGGCTCCATCATCGCCGCGCCCATTATGTATTCGGTGGTGCGCTTTTCGAGCATATCGCGCATGCGGCATATGGGGCAGCCCTTGCGGGGCTCGAAGATCTCACTTACGGGGATGGTTAAAATACTTTCTCTCAAAATATGACCTCCTTTTATGACTGAGTTCGGAAAGATAAACTTAAAAGTTTTCGGTCGAGCCTTTCTCAAAAAGATAGGCGTTATTTCTATCCGCTCGCACTTCGCAGGCATAAACGTCCGCCCGCTCGTGCTTGCGGAAAAATAATCGCATATCTCAGGCTGCGGGTTCAAGGCGCAGGGCACTAATGCGGCGTGCAGAACGTACGGCTTATGCTAACTTCGACGACGCATTACACTCGTCGGGGGGTTCCCGTTGTCGAGCTGTGCGCGGCAAATGAAAAATCTCTTGAAAATTATGTCCTTTTATATTATAATTGATAATCGACAGAAATTCAAGAGCCGGAGGAAATTATGAAATACGAAATTTCGGGAAGCGATATAATTCTCTATGAGGACGACCTCGAACTTGACGATGTTCTGGACACCGGTCAGGCGTTTCGCTGGGACAAGATCGGCGAAAACGCCTATTTCGGCTACTGCCTCGACCACCCGCTCGAAATATCCGGCACAAAGGGCAGATTCGTCTTAAAAAACACCTCGGAGGAGGATTTTCTGAACGTCTGGGCGCCATATTTTGACCTCGGCACCGATTACTCCGCCCTGAGAGAGCTTTATTCCGCCGATCCGGTGCTGCGCGCGGCCTGCGGATTTTCGCGGGGGATCCGCCTGCTTCGCCAGGACGGCTGGGAGGCGCTCGTGAGCTTTATATTCTCGTCGAACAACAATATCACGAGGATAAAGGGGATAATCTCGCGGCTCGCCGTTCATTACGGGCACTTCCCGACGGCTGGGGAGCTGTGCGTTGAGACCCCCGAGAGCCTCGGATATCTTCGCGCGGGATTTCGGGCGAAATATATCGTAGACGCGGCGCAAAAGGTCGCTTCGGGGGAGGTAGACCTCAAAAAAGCCGCCGAGCTTCCGTATGAGGAGGCAAAGGCGGAGCTTATGAAGATAAAGGGCGTGGGTCCGAAGGTCGCAGACTGCGTTTTGCTCAGCGGAATGTACCGCACCGAGGCGTTCCCGATAGACGTTTGGATGAAGCGCGTTATGGAGGAATACTACAAAGACGGTCTGCCGCAGGAGTTTTACGGGACCCGCGGCATAGCGCAGCTCTATCTGTTCAACTACATACGCAAATATAAAGGAGAAGAAAAGTGAAGATCGCCGGAGTTATCGCCGAGTATAACCCCTTCCATCTCGGGCATAAATATCACCTCGAAAAGACCCGCGAGGCGGGCGCGACGCATATCGCCGCAGTTATGAGCGGGAGCTTTGTCCAGCGCGGAGACGTCGCCGTTTTCGACGCTTACAGCCGCGCCTGCGAAGCCGTAAAGGGCGGAGCCGACCTCGTTTTGGAGCTCTCGCCGGAGTATTCCCTCGGAGCCGCGCGCGACTTCGCAAGGGCGGGAATAAGCGTTCTTAGGCGGCTCGGGTGCGTCGATATGCTCTCCTTCGGCGCCGAGACCGACGACGTCGCGGCGCTGCGACGGGCTCTTGAAAAGATAACCACTTCGGAGCTCGAAATAAAATCGCTGATGTCGGCGGGGAGGACCTACCCCCAGGCGGCTGCGGAGGTCTGCGGAGAAAGCGTCGCAAAAATGCTCAGCCCCAACAACACCCTTGCGCTCGAATATCTCCGTGCGCTCGGGGAAAGCGGGATAGAGCCGCTCGCCGTAAAGCGGACCGTCCCTCACGACGGCGAAGAGGAAAACGGAGGCTTTGCCTCGGCTTCGATGATAAGAGGTCTCTTAAAAGAGGGGAAAAGCGCCGAAAAATTCCTCGGGTACAGCTTTGAAGGCGAGCCGTATTTTGCCGAGAACGGCGAAAAAGCAATATTGTGGCGGCTCTCGCAGATGACGAATGAGGACTTCGCGGAGGTGCCGTATTGCGGGGAGCTCGCGGGGCGGCTCTATGAAGCCTCGCGGAGGGCGTCAAGCCTTGAGGAGCTCTGTTCGCGGGTAAAATCGCGGAACGTAACCCATTCGAGGGTGAGGCGGGCGGTAATGCTCGCGGCGCTCGGGGTGAGAGAAAAAGACGTTGCCGAGCCCGCATTTGCGCGGGTGCTCGCGCTCAACGAACGCGGCGCGGAGATACTTAAAACCTGCCGAAAAACGGCGCAGATACCGCTCGGGAGCTCGCTGGCGGAGCTTTCGAGGCTCTCGCCCGAGGCAAAGCGCCAGGCGGAGCTTATTGAGCTCGGCTCGCGGCTGCAAAGCCTTTGCGGACAGGCGACAGAGGGCGCAACGGAATACGAAAAGAGCGCGAGGATAATAAAATAAGCCCCCGAGAGGGGGGCGTTTTGCTTATCACCATGTATTATTTTGAGCGCTGCTACATTAAAATATTAATTTTTGGCGTTAATATATTGATCTTCTCTATGCTTAATATCAAGTCTATGTTCTTGAGCGTAATCTGAGTAATAGTAAATTTCGCCCATTGGGTAATTTGGATTTTCCCAATTATATTTCCAATAGCAATAAATTACGGGGCTTTCATAAGTGCAATTGCTCACATCTAAAACTGAAATATTACTATCCCGACAATCTATATAGTGAAGTTCTGTACAGTTGCCTATATCAATGTCAGAAATATCGTTATGAGAGAAATTAAGATTTACAAGCGCTGTATTTTTGCTTACATCAAGAACAGCAAGATTGTTGTTTGAACAGTCAAGTATTTCTAACTCTGTACAATTGCTCACGTTAAGATTATCAAGATTACTACCTGCGCAATCGAGAGTTTTAAGCTTGGGGTTATTGCTTAAATCAAGTTCTGTTATATCGCAGTAACTACAATCAAGATATGTAAGATCTGTGTTACGACTTAAATCAACCTCATTGCAACCATAAAAAGATAAATTTTGTAAATTTATAAAGTATTCCAATCCTTTTAGAGACGTGGCATTATCTATTGCTATTTCACTCACAATGGACAACTCTTCTTCACTAAGCGTCCAGTCTCCGTTTGCATCGAAGTTTTCAAAAACATATTTTCTGAAATTTGTATCCGGAAAGTTGGTCTCGTCGATTTTAACGTCGGAGGGCGTTTCCGCGGCAGGCGTTTCTGCGGCTCCGTTGTCCGCCGCGGCGTCGGGTTGGTTTGTCCATACGTTTTGCGAAGCATCGGTATTGCTGCAGGAACACAACATCGCCGTTATCAGCACGGCGGCAAGCAGCACGGCGCCGATCTTTCTTAGTCTTCTCATAAAAATTCTCCTTTCCGCTCTTGCGGTATAAAATAAAAAGTGCGCAGCCGAAACCGCGCACCGAAAAATGCTCGGCTCGATTGCTGCCACACAACTGATTCTGACTGCCAAGAGTACACAACTATTGCACAGATAGAAAAGCCTGCATTTTTACCGAAATAAAAATGCACTCTGAACAGCAAAATATTCAGTTATGTGGCGAAAATATTATATCACAGGCGAAAAATAAAGTCAATATGCGGCCTGCGCCCTCTTGCATTTTCGGCGGCGATATGGTAAAATCGTAACGAATAAATATAAGCGGAGGAATTATGTTACTTATAGACGAACTTAAGCAGCGGCTCGCCGAATATGCCCCCAAGCTCAAAGAGCTACATTCGGTGCTGAATATCGAGGCCGCCAAAGAGGAGATAGAACAGCTCCACCTTAAGGCTTCGGAACCCGATTTCTGGAACGACGCCGAGAGGTCGCAGAAGATATTGCAGCGCACAAAGTCGCTCGAAAACACCGTTGAAGAAGACAGAAAGCTCCACCGTCAGGCCGAGGATATCCAAACCCTTATAGAGATGTATTACGACGAGCCCGACGATTCGATGCTCGAAGAGATAAAGCAGGAGCTCGACGCGCTCGCGGAGAAGATAGACAGCCTCACGCTGAAAACGCTTTTAAAGGGCGAATATGACAACTCGAACGCGATACTGAATTTCCACGCCGGTGCGGGTGGGACCGAGGCCCAGGATTGGACTGAAATGCTCCTGAGAATGTATATCCGCTGGGGCGAGAACCACGGATATAAAGTCTCGGTGCTCGACACTCTCGACGGCACCGACGCCGGCATAAAGAGCGCCTCTATGATAATCGAGGGCGAAAACGC
>CANRLU010000037.1 GCA_947631535.1 uncultured Clostridia bacterium
TTGGGCGCGTATGCGCAAATGCGGCGTCAAAAGTTAGCGAAAACCGTACTACCTACACGCCGCATCTGTCGTTCGCTTCGCTCTCGACCCAAAACTGTGCTGCGCTACACTCGCCGTTTCTCTCTGTGAGCTTTGCGGCAAAAGACCTTTAGCAGGCGCGGCTACCGGCAGCGTTTTAAGGGGATTCCAAAGGGGGAAATCGCAATCCCCCTTTGGCGTGTCTTTTCGCATCACTTTTCTGCACGAGCAGAAAAGTGATGGAGCCCTCCCCCCCAATAGGGGGAGGAGAGGGATGGGGAATGTAGGGGCAATCTTTTTGCTCCCGCTTCCGCCACTTGCAAAATTCTGAAAACCGTGTATAATGTATGTGAAGCTTAAGGAGGACATACAGATGCGAAAAATCATAACAAACCGGCAGTTCGATGAAGAGCGCGCTTTATATCACTCTCAGCACGCCGATATAACCGATTGCATTTTTGCCGGACCGGCCGACGGCGAATCGGTCCTTAAAGAGTCGCGGGACATAAACGTTTCGGGGTGCAGGTTCTCGCTGCGCTACCCGATGTGGCACACCGACGGTTTCACTCTCGATCGCTCGGATATGGACGAACTCACCCGCGCCGCAATATGGTACAGCGGCCGCGGAAAGATAACCGACAGCCGCCTTCACGGTATAAAGGCCGTTCGCGAATGTTTTGACATCGAGATCGAGAATTCCGACATATTATCGGAGGAATTCGGCTGGAAATCGAGCGGCATAACGCTGAAAAACTCCGCCGTAACGAGCGAATATCTCTTTTTTGACAGCCGCGATATCCGACTCGAAAAAGTTAAAATGAAAGGCAAATATTCCTTTCAGTATGTCGATGGGCTCGTGATAGAGGATTCCGACCTCGACACCAAAGACGCTTTCTGGCACTCGAAGAACGTCACCGTGAGGGATTCCGTGGTAAAAGGGGAATATCTCGGCTGGTTTTCGGAGGGGCTTACTCTCATAAACTGCAGAATAGAGGGAACGCAGCCGCTCTGCTACTGCAAAAATCTCACTCTCATAAACTGCGAGACCAAGGACTGCGACCTTTCGTTTGAATATTCCGATGTAAACGCCGAGATAAACGGCCACATAGTGTCGGTCAAAAACCCGCGCTCGGGCAGGATAATCGCCGACAGCGTGGGTGAGATAGTGACCGACGACCCTGTGATGGAGTGCCGCGGCGAAGTCGTCATAAGGCGGTAAAGCCGGCTTTTAGGCTTATTTGCAGTAGTTTTCTATGTATCCGTTGAGCGCCGCCCTGATTATCTCTTTGGCTCTCTCCGGGCCGTCAACCTCTTTAACGGCGGTCTGCTTGCCCTCAAGCTCTTTATAGACGGTGAAGAAGTGCGATATTTCGTCGTGAATGTGCGACGGAAGCTGATTTATATCGGTATAGGTATTATAGGTGGGGTCGTTGAAAGGAATGGCGACTATTTTCTCGTCGTTCCTGCCGTTATCCACCATAGATATAACGCCTATCGGATAGCATTTCACGAGGGTCATCGGGATGATTTCTTCGGAGCAGAGCACCAAAACGTCGAGCGGGTCGAGATCGTCGGCAAATGTGCGGGGGATAAACCCGTAATTTGCGGGGTAGTGGGTAGAAGTGTAAAGTATCCTGTCGAGTCTTAGGATCCCCGTCTCCTTGTCGAGCTCGTATTTGCACTTCGAGCCTTTTGTTATCTCTATGACCGCCTCAAAGCAGTCAACGGTTATCCTTTTGGGGCTGATGTCATGCCATATGTTCATAATATAGACCTCCTTTTATACGGTAATATGATATCACAAGCCGCAGCAAATTGCAAGGGGTCGAAAAATGAGGGCGTGCTTGAATCTGAGATGTTTCCGTTTGATGGTGGAGTAAATATCGGCGTATGCCGAGGCTTTTTTGCTTCCACACCCCCTGACCCCCTCTCCCTCACAGAGGAAGAGGGGGCATCACCCTGTCACCCTGGTCGTTCACCGTTCGGTGAACGACCGACCCCTCCCCTCAAGGGGAGGGGTATTTTGGCACCTCGAAAATCATTTCGAGGACGGGAATTTGGTGCGGCTCTTTTGGGCACGTATGCACACAGCTCTTTGGAGTCAGGGCGCAAGGCACTCGGGTCAAGAGCGAAGCGAACAACGAAAGCGACGGAAACAAACGTGACCTTTATTCTCTCTTTGCGTCGCTTACCCTGAATGGAGGGAGGAATTCCTCAAAATGTACTCGAAATGGGCACCCCTAAAAATGCTGAGGGCACCAAAAAAGCAGCCACATAAGTGACTGCTTTTTCCGTAATTCAGTATGCGATTCGGTCACGGCGGCTCGCTCACGCTTGTCACCGTCCAGTCGCCGGAGGCGCTTTTTTCAACGGTGCACCTTGCGAGGATATCCCACGAGCCGTGAATGAGCTCGCCGTCCTCGCCGCGGTGTGCGAGCGAATAGTAAAACCACACGCTGCCCTCGTCGCCGTTGATAACGCTCTTTACAAGATCTACACTGACCTCCGTCTCGGCGGGCTTTCGGTGAGCGGGGAAGTAATAATACTTCGAGAGCGCTCCTGCCGGAGGTGCCGAATCTTCGTCGCCGTCGTATTCCATACATTTTTTCGCGAGCCCGACGATGTCAAGCCCCAGCTTTGTTTCCGCAGGGCTCTGAACGGTGTATAATTCCGAGCGCTCGCTGCCGAAATGCCCGAGGCTGAAAAGCATCTGATATCTGAAAGCCCCCGGAAAAGGCAGTATTCCCATATACCCCATAAAGATGAGCGCTGCCGCCAAAAGCGGAATGACAATGTATCTTGCCTTAAAAGTCTTCTTTTTCTCCATAAGTACTCCTATAAGGTTCAGCCTTTGGTGACCCTGAACCAGTCAAAGTCGGCGCAGCCGCCGGCCTGCTCGGTAGAGTAGCAGAACAAAGCGGTGCGGTAGCCGGTGAAGAGGTCGAGGTCGTAAGACATAGTAAAACTCTTGCCTATCTTCTCCCAGTTTTCGCCGTCGAGCGAGTAGTAGAACCTCGCCTGATCGCTCGTCGTTATGCTGCCGTCGTCCGCCACGTCGGAAAATCTGTATTCTATTTTCAGATAAATTTCTCCGCCCGATATTTCCTCGTCTTTCGAGAGATAAAGCTCCTGCCCGCGCTTTATGTTGCCGAAGTATGCGTGAGCCGCTCCGCCGTCGTCGATATATACCCCGACTTCTCCGCAGTAGCTCTGGAAAGCCGCTATTCCCGCGTGATCACCGGGATTGAGCCCGCTGTAGTCGAGCTTTACCTCAGCTGTGCAGGAGGGACCTTCGGTTCGGTGGGTGAGTGTGTTGCGTGCGTGGAAGATATCCCTTGCCGTCTTGGCGGTGGTTATTCTGAAATATCCCGGACGCTCGGTGAGGCTCCAGTTTTCGTTGTCGGGATTGTGGTTCCATTCCCAGAGAAGCGAGAGCTTATCCTCGCCGGAGTCGAACTCGTCGTCGCCCATAAAGCTGCTCTCCTGCCACTCCTTTTCGGAAGAGTAGACAGAAATCTCGCTCACTGCCTTGCCGTTTTCGCCTATCATAGGCCAGCCGTTAGTCCATTCCACGGGCTGAAGGCAGGGGACGCGCCCCACTCCGCCGTGGTCCTGGAACAAAAGCGCATACCAGTCGCCCTCGGGGGTATCCACGATGCCGCCCTGCGCGACGCCGCTCCCGTAATAGCCCATAGAGTCGCAGAGGACGGTCTTGCCCTCGTATTCTCCGAGGAGGGTCTTGCTCCTGTAGCAGAGCTCGCAGCGGGCGACACCCGGCGTCGCGGTGGCGTAGCTTATCATAAGGAGATAATAGTAGTCGCCGATCTTATAGAAATGCGAGCCCTCGGCGCCGCTGAGGCCGTCAACGATGCCGGAATTGAGTATCTTCTGGTCAACTCCGCCAGGCTTCACTCCCGAGCAGTCGGGCAGAAGCTCGGTCACGGTGACGTCGCCTATGCCCTGAATGACGTATACCCTGCCGTCGTCGTCAAAGAAGAGCGACGCGTCGTAGAAGACTCTGTTGAGCTCCGTGCGCTCCCATTCGCCGCTTTCGATGTCGGAGGTCGTGAAGATAAAGGTCTTTCCGAGGTCGAGCGAGCAGAACAGAACGTAGAATTTTCCGTCATGATAGCGTATGCTCGTGGCCCACTGGCCCTTTGCATAGGCGTTTTCCTCGCCGACGAGGTTATATTTCGGGTCGGTCTCGGAGAGAGTGTCGTAAACATAGCAGACTATCTCCCAGTGAACGAGGTCATATGAGCGCATTACGGGGCAGCCCGGCATAAAATACATCGTAGTCGATACCATATAATAGGCGTCGTCCACCCTTATCACATCGGGGTCGGGGATATCGTCCCATATCAGAGGATTTTTTGCGGTGATGAGATATTTCGTCTCACCGTCGGGGGTGGTTATCGTCTCCGATTTTCCGCAGGCCGAGAAGAGCATAAGCGCCGCCAGCAGCGCGGCAAAAATTCTTATTTTCATATTGTCAGTCCTTTCGGGAGTTATCAGGCTGCGGGCCTTCGCTTCGGGCGTTTTCCTTTTGCTCTGTTTGCAGCACAGATTCGCCGCCGTCGGAAACCGGCCCTATTTCTATGCTCGGTATGGAATAATAATCGTCGCCGGTGGGCATATTCTTGTGCTCAAGCCTCGATTTCACGAAGCCGGAGAGGAGGTCGTAGGCCACGGCGAAGAGCGGCACGCCCACTATCATTCCGACTATGCCGAACATCGAGCCGAAGACGATTATCGAGAAGAGCATCCAGAACGAGGAGAGCCCGACCTTTGAGCCGAGTATCTTCGGGCCGATTATATTGCCGTCGAGCTGCTGCAGCGCGAGTATGAACAAAAGGAACCATATTACCTTGCGGGGCTCGGCGATAAGAACGAGCAGCGCCGAGGGTATCGCTCCTATAAACGGGCCGAATATCGGGATAATGTTGGTGATGCCTATTATAATGGATATCAGCATAGCATAGGGCATATTAAATACCAACATTCCTATGCCGCAGAGGATACCTATTATTATCGAGTCTATCACCTTGCCGTAGATGAAGTTCAAAAGAGCGCTGTTGGTGTTGGTGGTGAAGTCGAATATCCAGTGGTAGGTATCTTCGCTGAAGCAGGCGACTATGAGCTTTTTTGCCTGCGCCTGAAGGGTCTTCTTGCTCGCGAGGAAGTAGATGGCGACTATAAATCCGAAGGCAAAATTTTTCACCGAGTTTGCAAAGTCGAGCAGGCTGTTCAAAAGTCCGGTGAGCTGCGGACCCAAGGCCGAGAGCAGATTTTGCAGGCTTAAACCGAGGTCTGACAGCCCGTTCATAACTGCCTGCTGAACGCTCGGATTGTCGTCGAGTATCGTCTTCGCCCAGGTCTGCACCTTGGGGATAAGGTCGTTCGTGATGCCGGAATAGATCCCCGGTATGCTCGACATGATTTCGGGTATCACGGCAAGGATTATCGCAAGTATGACCGCGATGAAAACGAGCGCCGCCGCCGCCACTCCTATCGCACGGGCGATCTTTGGGTGAGGCTTTTTGCGGAAGATATACTTTCCGAGAAAATTCTCGGTGCCCATCATTATCGGGTTCATAATAAAGGCTATCACCGCGCCCCAGATTATCGGCTCGAAGATCTTTATTATCACCGAGAAGATGTTTTTGATGGTATCCCACCTAAAAAGCGCCGTCACGAGGAGCAGCGTTATTATCACGGCTACAATGACATATCTTAATATAACATTGTATTTCTTGTTTGAAAAAAGCTTCAAGTTACCACGTCCTTCCCGTATACTGAATCCATTATATAATATTTCCCGAAAAAAAGCTATAGTAATTTGTAAATTCCGAAAAATTTTTGCTCTTTTTAAAAAAAGACGCTTCAGGGTGTTTCTTTTGGACTTGTTTTGTGGTATTATATATGCAACGATTATTTTCACGGAGGAACACATGACCGACAAAGAATTTACCGCGGCAAAGCGCCGCGCTATGGAAAAATATTTTTCAAATCTCAATGACAGGCAGCGCGAGGCCGTTTTTACCGTAAACGGGCCCCTGCTTATTCTTGCGGGAGCGGGCAGCGGCAAGACCACCGTGCTCGTAAACCGCGTCGCGAATATGATCTATTTCGGAAACGCCTATTTCGACGAGACCCGTTTTGCGGGCGTCAGCCCCGCCGACGTTAATTTCCTCAATGACTACGCCGACGGCAGGGAATCCGACAGCGAGCGCTTGAAAAGCATAGTCGCCGTAGACTGCGTGAGCCCCTGGAACATTTTGGCGATAACCTTTACAAATAAGGCCGCCGGCGAGCTCAAGACCCGTCTCGGGCTTATGCTCGGCTCAAGGGCCGACGGCATCACCGCGGCAACGTTTCATTCGGCCTGCGTAAGGATACTTCGGCGGGAGATACAGAACCTCGGCTATGACCCGAAATTCACCATCTACGACACCGACGATTCCGTGAGGGTGATAAAGCAGTGCCTTTCCGACCTCAACATTTCGGACAAGCTGTTTCAGCCGAAATCCGTCCTTGCGGAAATATCCCACGCCAAGGAGTCGCAGACCTCTGCCGACGAATACATACTTCACTCGGCGGGTGATTACCGCAAAAAGAAGATCGGCGAGGTATATAAAGCCTATCAGCAGCGCCTGCGCTCGTTTAACGCCGTCGATTTCGACGATATTATCCTTCTGACGGTGCAGCTCTTCGAGGAATACCCCGACGTTCTCTCTCACTATCAGAACCTCTATAAATATATCCTCGTAGACGAATATCAGGACACCAATACGGTGCAGTACCGCCTTGTTTCGCTGCTCAGCGAAAAGCGAAAGAACCTCTGCGTTGTCGGCGACGACGATCAGTCGATATATAAATTCCGCGGGGCGACGATAGAAAATATCCTCTCCTTCGAGAATCAGTTTGAGAACGCAAAGGTGATAAGGCTCGAGCAGAACTACCGCTCGACTCAGGCGATCTTAAACTGCGCAAACGAAGTCATAAAGAACAACCGCGGCCGCAAGGGCAAAAACCTCTGGACGGCAGGCGGCGAGGGCGAAAAGGTGGTCCTCTATAAGGCCGCTTCCGAGCAGGGCGAGGCGAGATTTGTAGCTCAGACGGTTTATCAGTCGGTAAAAAACGGCGGCAGATGGGCCGACAACGCCGTGCTCTACAGAATGAATGCCCAGTCTAACGCCATTGAGCGCGCGCTCGTAGCCTCGGGGATACCGTACAGGGTGATAGGCGGCGTGAAATTCTACGAGCGCAAGGAGATAAAGGACATCATCGCCTATCTCTCGGTGATAAACAACGAGACCGATATATTGAGGCTCCGCAGGATAATCAACGAGCCGAAGCGTGGCATCGGCGACGCCTCGGTAGACCTTTTGGAGCAGGTCGCCTCCGGCCTCGGGGAGACGCCCCTCGAAGTTATGCGCAGGGCGGGGGAATATCCGCTGCTATCGCGCTCGGCGCAAAAGCTCACGGCCCTTGCGGAGGTCTTCGACGAGCTCAGGGAGACGGCCTCGGCCTCTCCGCTCGACGAGCTCCTTGACGAGCTTATGCTGAAAACGGGATACCTTGAAATGCTCACGCACCAGGGCGACGAGGGCGCGGGCAGGCTTGAAAACATAAACGAGCTCAAATCGACTATGGCGAGCTATTCGCAGAGCGCCGAAGAGCCCACACTGTCCGGCTTTTTGGAGGAAATAGCGCTTTACACCGACATCGACGGTATGGATTCGGAGTCGGACAGCGTAACCCTTATGACCGTCCACTCGGCAAAGGGCCTTGAATTCAACAACGTTTTCGTCGTCGGGCTTGAAGAAAACATCTTCCCGAGCTCGCGCAGCACCGACACCGAGGAGGACATCGAAGAGGAGCGCCGCCTCGCATATGTCGCGATAACGAGGGCGAAAAAGCGGCTCTATCTCTGCTGCGCCCGCCAGAGGATGCTCTTCGGCTCGACGAACTACAATAAGCCGTCAAGATTTGTCGGCGAGCTGCCGATGTCGTTTGTGAGCGAGCAGGCCGAGCGCACCGCCTTGGACGATATGCTTCGCGCCGAGAAAAAGCCGGCGTCTTCGACGAAAACGGGATTCGGCGGAGGGTTCGGCGGCGGCTTCGGAGCCGCAAAGGCCGCGGCATCGGGAGCGCAGAAGGTATTTGCAGTCGGCGACAGGGTGAGCCACAATATCTTCGGCGAGGGAACCGTCCTCAAGGCCACGAGAATGTCGAACGACACGCTTTTGGAAATCGCCTTTGAAAAGGTCGGCACCAAAAAGATAATGGCAAACTTTGCCAATATAAAAAAGATATAAGGAGGCGGCGATATGGCGGGATATGAAAAATACATCACTCCGGATATGATGAATCTGACGGACCCCTATGCCGTGAAGATACTTATCTGCTATTTTCTTCGGCAGATCGACAGGCCGATAACGCCTTTGCAGCTCACCGAAATAGCCACCGACGACGGGATAGTGAATTATTTTGTCTTCACCGAGGCCGTGAACGAGCTTCTTGAGGCGAAGACTCTCACCCTTGAAGAGCAGGACGGCGAGCAGTATTATGTTCTTTCGGAGATAGCGAAAATGGGCGCCGACGACTTCAAGAGAATGGTCCCGAGCCGTTTTCGCAGCAAGATACTCTCATCGGGGCTGAAATTCTTTGCAAGGCTTAAGAATCAGAACGACGTGAAGATCTCGATAACCGACAAGGAAAGGGGCTGCAGCGTAAACGTCCTCTGCACCGAGGGCGGGCTGACGCTTATGGACCTGCGGCTTTACGCTCCCGACCGCGAGCAGGCCCAGCTTTTGGCCGACAAAATAATGCTCAACCCCACCGATTTTTACGGGAAAGTCCTCGATTACGCCCTTGAGAACGAGGAATACGAGCCGGAGGCAAAAGAGGTGAGCGATCTGTGAACAACAGTTTTTTCGCGCTCGTTTCGCGAATGAAATATATTTCGCGCTGGGGGCTTATGCGCAACTCCCGCACCGAAAACATCGCGGAACATTCGCTTGAAGTAGCGATAATAACCCATCTTTTGTGCGAGCTCCGCAACCGCCGCTTCGGCGGGGGCGCCGACGTTTCAAAGGCAGTGCTCGCGGCGCTTTATCACGACGTCCCTGAGATAATCACGGGGGATCTTCCCACACCGGTGAAATATTACGACCCCGGGATAAAAACGGCATATAAGCGTGTGGAGGAGGCCGCCGTTGAAAAGCTGCTTTCCACCGTTCCTGAAGATCTCAGAAGCGACTACGCCGAAATATTCGGTGTCGAGTCCGACCACGAGACGGCGCGTCTCGTAAAGGCGGCGGACAAGCTTTCGGCGCTGATAAAGTGCATAGAAGAGCGCCGCAGCGGCAACGCCGATTTTGCCGAGGCCGAGCGCCAGACTCTCGAAGCGATAAAAAATATGCATCTGCCCGAGGCCGACGCCTTTATAGAGGAGTTTCTCCCGAGCTACGGCCTCACGCTCGACGAGCAGACGAGATGACCAAAAGCCCCGCCGCCGCGGGGTTTTGCTTTAAAATGCCGCACGGGACGTATGCAAGGCGGGAATGGGTGCATAGAATTAGAGAGAATGGGGAGGAGGCGTGTGAGCAGCAGAATAGTTGCGCTTAGTTCCGGCGTACTTATTTTCAAGGAGGATTTGGTGCAACTCTTTTGGGCGCGTATGCGCATCGCCGCGCCGTTTCCCTTTGTGACCGTTTCGGCAAAAGTCCTTTAGCAGGCGCGGCTACCGGCAGCGTTTCAAGGGGAGAGCCAAAGTTGGGTCGAGAGCGAAGCGAACGACGAAAGCGACGGAAACAAACGTGACCTATATATCTCTCTTTGCGTCGTTTTTCCCCTCTCGGGCGTGTCTTTTCGCTTCACTTTTCTGCACGAGCAGAAAAGTGATGGAGCCCTCCCCAGCGGGGAGGGAGGAGAGGGAGGGGGCAAGACTCCGCCGACAGGCGAAGCCAATTACCGTATATTTACAGCCGCCCGCGCTATTGCATTATCCGAAAAATCTGATATAATAATCGTGATACGATTATTATTTATATTTTAGTCGCCCTTTTGCTCCCCGACTTCGTCGGGAACCGCAAAAGATGGCTAATTATATCACAAATCTAAAGATTTGCGATATAATATAATAAATTGCCGACGGCACCGCCGCCGCGAAATGGGGGATAGCCTTGCCAAACAACGCCGAAAAAGGCTCCGACCGCACCCGCCTGGGCTTTGCGGCGGGTATGTTCGGGATACTCACGAATATCGCCGCTTTCCTGATAAAAATAACCGTCGGTCTGCTCTCGGGGAGCGTTACCGTCGCCGCCGACGCCGTGAACAGCCTTACCGACGCGGGTTCCTCCATTCTCACGATGATAGGCTTCCGCCTTGCCGCCAAGCCCGCCGACAGCGACCACCCGTTCGGCCACGCGCGCTACGAGCAGATAACCGCGCTCATCATCTCGCTCGTAATGTTCGCCGTCGGGGTGCTCTTTGCGAAGAGCTCCGTAGAAAAGATCTTCGTCCCCGTAGAGTTGTCGATAAACGCGCTGACGTATATCGCGCTTGCCGCGGCGATACTCCTTAAAGCCGCGCAGGCAGCCGTCAATTTCTACTTCTCGAAAAAGATAGATTCCCAGACCCTCGCGGCCGCCGCCCTCGATTCGCGAAACGACGCTTTAATAACTTCCTCCGTTCTTCTTGGCGTGATAGTTATGGGCGTGAGCGGGATAAACATCGACGGCTGGGCGGGGCTCGCGGTGTCGCTGTTTATAATATGGTCGTCGGCGGTGATGATAAAAAAGGCGGTAAGCCCGATGCTCGGCCTAAAGCCGCCCGATAGCCTTGTCAGCGCCATAGCCGAAATAGTAAGCAGCCGCCCCGAGGTAAAGGGCTTCCACGACCTGCAGATACATAACTACGGCTTCGGAGCCAACTTTGCCTCGCTCCACGCCGAGGTCGATCCGAAAAGCGACCTCATAAAGATACACAAGGTGATAGACGGCATAGAGCACGAGGTAAAAACAAAGCTCGGGGTCGATCTCACGATACATATGGACCCCATCGGGGAGGACGAAGATGAAAAAAACAGGGACTAAAAAATTCTGCATAACCCTTGCGGCGATATTTGCCGTTATAGCTGCCATATATGCCCTCTCGTGGATATCAACCCCCTTTTCCGACTTCTACGTCCGGCATATTTACCCGATATACAGCGCCGTTCCGGTGTTCCTGTCGGGGCTGCTTCCCTTTTCTCTCGGCGAGATAATGATAATCCTGCTCGTTGTCTCGGCACTGCTCGGTATCCCCGCGATAATAACCTTCGCGATAATAAAGCGTAACGATTCCGCGCTCACGAAAAAGGTGTTCAAGGCTGTCGTCGGGCTCTGCTGCGTGATACTCGTTTACGTCTTTGCGACCGAGACCCTCGGCTGCTTCGTTATGTATCACTGCACGGAATTTTCCGACCGCTATTTTAAGCCCGTCGAGCACAACGAGGAGCTCCTCCTCGGCACGCTCACTGCGGTAAGCGAGCGGATAGGCGAGCTCGCCGGAAGCTTTGAGCGCGACGCCTACGGTTACATAATCCTGAAAGAAGACCCCGCCGACGCCTGCCGGAGCGCTATGAGGCTGCTCGGAGGGGAATATTCGCAGTTAAAGGGCTACTACCCGAAGCCGAAGAAGATACTCAACTCCTTCTTTATGTCGCAGGAGGGGATAATCGGACTTTATATGCCGTTTGCATTTGAAGCTACCTATAACCGCGACATTCAGCCCATAGCCGCCCCCGCTACGATATGTCACGAGCTCGCGCATTTAAAGGGGATAATCCAGGAGGACGAAGCAAGTTTTGTTGCCATAGTCGCATGCCTTAATTACGGCACCGACGAGCTCAAATATTCCGCATGTCTCGACGCTTTTTACTATCTCTACCGCAACGCGCTCGAGCTCAGAGGCACCGATTACGAGGACAGGCTCTGGCAGTCGGTGGCGGCGGTCCCCGCGCAGGCGTGGGACAACGATTTCGGCTCGTATACCGCCGATTACTGGGAGAAGAACAGCGAAAAGGAGATAATCCCCACCGAGACGGTCGCCGCGATTTCGGAAAAGCTCACCGACGCGAATCTTACGCTCAACGGCGTTAGCGACGGCATCAACGCCTATAACCGCGTGGTCGAGCTTTTGATGGACTACTACGGAAACGGCGGATTTATATAAAATGTGCAAAAAATGTTGCCTATTATGTTGAAAAAGTATATTGACAAAAACTACGGATTGGACTAAACTAATGGTGGATATAAAATATCCGAATATGTTAAGGAGGAATTATTTTATGAAAAAAATCTTTGCAGTCGTTGTTGCCATAGCTATGGTAATGGCTCTTGCAGTACCGGCTTTCGCTTTTGAAGGCTCACAGGATGTTGTTCTTGTTGTTTACGAGCAGGCAACTTGGTCGAATATCGTCAGCGACCCTGTTACCATCAATGCTCCCGGCGAGTACACCTTTAAGCTTTCCGGCCTTAGCGTAGACAGCGCACAGGTTGCTACCATCTACATAAAGGACGCTACCGCTGTTGCGGAGGGAGATTCCTTTACCGGAACTTCCAACCTTTCCGATCTGACCGTTCTTACCAAGTCCATAAAGATCAACGGTGAGGAAGTTGCTCTTACCGAAGGCTACGGCACAGGTCTTACCGATGCCGGAGTCCTTGATATCGGTTGGTACAACATTTGGTGGAAGAACTTCATCGAACTCCCCACCGGCACTATAACCGATGTTGAGGTCGTTGTTGAAGTCGTTGACGCCGCCGCTGCCGAGGCTCCCGCTGCCGAAGAGGCTCCTGCCGAGACTGCTCCCGCTGAAACTGCCGAGGCTCCCGAGACCGGTATTGCTTTAGCGGTTGTTCCCGCTGTTATAGCGCTTGCTGCTGCCGTCATCTCCAAGAGAAGATAATCACCTCTTTTTTCCACTCAAAAAAGCCCCCTCATCGGGGCTTTTTTGCTACATTTTTAAGGAGGACCCGCTATGCCGCTGAATTATAAAGACATAATAAAACACGAGATAGACGACCGCAAATTTGCCGCCGGTGCGAATATGCTCGTTTTAAAGGACGGAAAGGAAATAATCTACGAGGAATACGGATATCGCGACCTTGAGAATAAAGTCCCGTTTTCCCGCGATACGATAATGCGACTCTATTCGATGTCGAAGCCGATAACATCGGCGGCCGTAATGATACTCGTTGACAGGGGGCTCTTGGATCTTGCCGACTGTCTCTGCTGGACTATGCCCGGCTGGAAACCCGCCCACTATATAAACGAGCGGGGCGAGCGGGTGAAGTCGCAGCACGAGATAATGATAAAAGACCTTATGAATATGACTTCGGGGCTGCCTTATCCCGGGGGCGAGGGCTCTTCGGCGCAGGTCGCGGATATTTTCGTCGAGCTCGACGGGCGGCTCCATTCCGAAAATCCGATGACCACGCGCGAGCTCTGCGAGCGGCTCGGCAAAGCTGATCTCTGCTTTGACCCCGGCGACAGGTTTATGTACGGCACCTCGGCCGACGTCCTCGGCGGGGTAATAGAAAACGTGACCGGCGAGCGCTTCGGGCAGTTCTTGAAGGAAAACCTCTTCGAACCCCTCGGAATGACCGACACGGGATTCTGGGTGCCCGAAGAAAAGCGCGGCCGCCTCGCAAATGTGTATCGCACCAACTACGCCGAATGGAAAGTCGAGCACTGCCCGACGAATCACCTCGGCATCGACTACAGGCTCGATAAAGAGCCCGCATTTGAATCGGGCGGCGCGGGGCTCGTCTCCACGCTCGACGATTACGCCAAATTCGCTATGATGCTCCATAACGGCGGTGAGCTGAACGGCGTGCGCGTCCTCTCCGAGACGGCGGTCAGATATATGACCTCTCCGAGCCTTTCGGAACGCCAGCGCAGGGGGCTCGACTGGCAGGGCCTCGGCGGCTACAGCTACGGCAATCTTATGAGAAACCTTGTTGACCCGGGGCAGGCGGTCACGTTCGGCGAAAAGGGCGAATACGGCTGGGACGGCTGGCTCGGCTGCTATTTTGCGAACTATCCGCAGAGCAGAATGACGGTACTCATAGGTACCCAGCGCACCGACTGCGGGACTTCGGCCCTTGCAAGAAAGCTTGTAAACGCCGTCCGCAGGGACGTTTTGGGGTGAAGCATATTCGGTCAGGCTTTTCAAGTAAAGAGCAGGGGACCCTGTTGAGGGGTCCCTTTTGCCGAGCGGTAAGCAGGGAAATACATTTTGCCGGACGTGTTCCGGCTTTTTTGTTATCCCGATGAATAATTTATGAATTTTTGCCGACGCCGATTGACTTCCCGCGAAAAGGTATTATAATAATAAGTGGTTTATGGCATAGCAAATTATACCCGTAAAGGAGCAGATTATGGCACAGTATACTCACAAAAAAAGGAAAGAGCAGAGGCGGGCGGCGGTAATAGCCGTTGCGGCGCTGATCGTTATAATCCTCGCGGTAATATTTATCGTCGTTTTCGGCGGAAGCGGCGAGGGAGTTCTCGGCAGCATAAAAGACGACATAGTCGGCGGCTCCGACGGAGCCCATAACGGCACCCAGCTCGGGCTGATAGATTCCTCTTCGCTGCCCGACGCCACGACCCCCGTAAGAGAGACCGACGAGACCGGCTCGACCGTTATCACCCTCAGCGATTCCGGTATAACCGTTGACGGCCAGGGAGCTGTCGCCGAAGGAAGCTATCTTAAGATAGTCCGCGGCGGAACGTATACGATCTCCGGCACGCTGTCCGACGGCAGGATCGCGGTGAGAGCCCAGGGCGAAGACGTCGTTCTTATCCTTAACGGCGTGAACGTCACCTGTTCAAACTCCGCGCCGCTCTATGTGAACAAGGCTTCTTCGGTCACTCTTCTTTTAAACGGCACGACCGAAAACGTCTTCACCGACGGCACCTCTTACGACTATTCCCTTGAATACGGCGATGCCGTTGAGGAGGAGCCGAACGCCTGCATATTCTCGAAGGCCGACCTTATAATTCGGGGCACCGGCTCGCTTATCGTAAACGCCAACTATAACAGCGGCATCATCGGCAAGGACACGCTTCAGATAATCAACACCACCGTGAGCGTGACCGCCGTGAATAACGGCATCAACGGCAAGGACAGCCTTACCGTTCAGAACTCAACGCTCAGCGTGAACGCGGGCGGCGACGCGCTGCGCTCCACTCAGGAAAAAGACCCTTCTCTCGGCTGGGCGGCGTTCAGGGATTCCAACGTCTACCTCGTCGCGGGTGGAGACGGTATGCAGACCGAGACGGCGATAACCGTTGACAACTGCTCGATGAGCGTTACCGCGGGGGTAAACGGCGCGCAGGGCACTCCCTCCGATTCGAGCCAAAAAGGTCTTAAAAGCAATCAGGGCGGCATAACCGTGAACAGCGGCACCCTCTTGATAAACACAACCGACGACGCTTTCCATTCTGCCGGCGACATTTCGGTAAACGGCGGAACTCTCTCGATAGCAACCGGCGACGACGCCCTTCATTCCGACTCGAATATCTATGTTGCGGGCGGAAAGCTTGAGATCCCCGACTGCCACGAGGGGCTCGAGGGCGTTCTCATCGAGATATCCGGCGGCGATATATATATCGTCGCGGACGACGACGGCATAAACGCCGCCGGCGGCAACGACGCCTCTTCTCAGGATATGCGCGGAATGTTTATGTCCGACGGTTCACACCTTGGCATCAGCGGCGGCTTTGTCTATATAAATTCGCAGGGCGACGGCATAGACTCCAACGGAGACATCTATATGACCGGCGGAACGCTCGTTATCGCGGGGCCGACGTCATCGGCAGACGGCGCAATAGACTATAACGGAGACTTCTACATCGACGGAGGAACGCTCTTTGCGGCGGGCGCCGCGGGAATGGCTCAGGCTCCCGACAACCTCACCGTCAACGCCCTCAGCGTGACCTTTGACAGCGAGCTCAAAGAAGGCAGCTATGTATGCATTTCGGGCGGGGACAAAGAATATGTTTTCCGCGTTGAAAAGAACACCGGCAACATCGTGTTCAGCTCGCCCGAGCTTCAGACGGGTACGGAATACACCGTTTCCTATGGCGGAAAGTATTCCGGAGACGTAAGCTATTGCATAGGCTCGGACGGCAAATATTCCGGCGGGACGGAGCTTGCAAAGGTAACGCTCTCGGAGGGGCTCAACTCCTACGGCAGAGTGGGAATAGGCGGAACTATGGGCGGCGGAGGATTCGGTCAGCCCGGGCAGTTTGGCGGAATGGGCGGCGAGGGCCACCAGAACCCGTTCGGAGGCAGAGGCGGCAGAGGCGGCGGGCAGCCCGGCGATATGCCGGAACCCCCCGAAGGCGGCGAAATGCCTCCTCAGGGCGGCGCCCCGGGATTCCCGCAATAAGCCGTGCAGTGATAATCGGACCGCAGATTTAAGTCTGCGGTCTTTTTTGCGAAAAATACAACAAAAATATACGTTTATGATATTGCATGAGGCTTCAAACTGTGATAGAATCAGTTATCCGAAAGAAAGGAGCGATAAGAGTGGCAGAAAAGGCAATAATGACCGTTGTCAACGAGAACAACGAGATAATGGACGTTGATGTATTGTTTACATTCCGGAACACAGCGGCCGGCAGGTGCTACATAGTTTACACCGAGAACACCACCGATGAAAACGGCGATACCGAGGTCTTCGCCTCGATATTCGACCCCGACGACAAAACCCTCACCCTCAGCCCGATAGAGACCGAGGAGGAGTGGGCGATGCTCGAGTCGAAACTTGCGGAGTATGAACGCGCACACGATGAGGAGGGTCTGCCGTCATGAAAACCTACAGGAATCTTCTTAAAGAGCTCGGTATTTCGCAGCAGGATATAGACCAAAGGATAGCCGACTGCTTCAATACGATGTTCTACGGCTCGGAGGACGAGAGGATATATCACCCCGTCGGGCCGGATATGGGCTATATTGAAGACACCGGAAACATCGACGCCCGCACCGAGGGAATGTCATACGGAATGATGATGTGCGTTCAGCTCGACAAAAAAGAGGAGTTCGACCGTATCTGGAAGTGGTCGATGACCTATATGTATATGACCGAGGGGCGCAACGCTGGCTATTTTGCCTGGAGCTGCAAGCCCACCGGCGAAAAGAACTCTCACGGTCCCGCGCCCGACGGCGAGGAATATTACGCAATGGCGCTTATCTTTGCCTCACACCGCTGGGGCGACGGCGAGGGGATATATAACTACTCCGAGTGGGCAAAGACTATCCTGCGCGACTGCATACACCGCAACGGCGATGGCGACAAGCAGGGCGACGTTATGTGGAGCGACGACAACTATCTGATAAAGTTCGTACCCGGCTGCCCGTTTACCGACGCTTCCTACCACCTCCCGCATTTTTATAAG